>NZ_DATAGQ010000121.1:0-7210 GCF_036263595.1 Geminicoccus sp.
GCTGCTGCTCATGACCGCCCAGGATGTGCAGGCCATCGCCTATGGCGAGCAGAAGCCCTTCAAGGAATAGGACCTGCGCCGGCAGCCGATACTCACGGCTACATCCAGCCAAGGGCTTCTACGGCCCACTGGGGATGAAGAAGAAGGTCTTGGACTGGCAGTAGCCCCGCACTAGCCATCTCATGCCTTCAGGACGGTCGACCCGAGGCGTGCTCGGCTGCACCAAGCTAGTACCGAGCATCATCGCCAGCATTGGATATGCCGGCGCATCCTGCTTCCTCTCGTTTCCTTTGCACGCCATCGGCACAGGCACCAACAGGCTTGCCGAGATGTTCATGGCTCCTGAGCTATCGGCTGGCGTTCGCCATCCAGCCATCAGTAGGTGGACATCTACAGGGGACAGACCGTGCACCGCCCATTGGATCTGCACCCCGAGCGTGCCGTGCGCCGTGATGGCGACCTCTACGCGATTGTCGACATCGGCTCGAACTCGGTCCGTCTCGTCGTCTATGACAAACTGGCGCGTGCACCTCTACCCCGCTTCAACGAGAAGTCGCTCTGCCGGCTGGGTGCTGGTCTCGAGGAGACAGGAGAACTGGCGGCCGAAAGCTTCCAGCGCACGGTGGAGGCAGCCCGTCGCTTTCGGGCGATTGCCGATGCCATGGGCGTGGCAAGGATCGATGTCTTGGCCACGGAGGCGGTAAGGCGCGCCTCGAACGGCAGCGCCTTGGTCACAGCTATTGCGGCCGAGGTCGGCCTCGACGTCCGTATCCTGACCGGTGCCGAGGAGGCTTACTTCGCTTCCATGGGCGTGATCTCCGGCTTCTACCGGCCGATGGGCATGGTCAGTGACATGGGCGGTGGTAGTCTGGAGGTAGCAGAGGTTCTCGATGACCAGGTGGGCGAGCGGTCGGTGAGCCTGCCTTTGGGTGCGCTCCCGGTGCAGGAGATGCTGGCGGTCCACGGTGCGGCGGATGCGAAGGAGCGGATCGACGCGCTCCTGAAGGAGAAGCTGGTGGCGAGCATGCCCGAGCCGGTGCTGTATGCCATTGGTGGCGGCTGGCGTGCCTTGGCCAGGGTACATATGGCAGCAACCGTGGCCCCGGTGCGGGTTGCACATGGCTACACGGTGGAGGCTCGCGACCTGCGGACCTTTGCCAAGAAGCTTTGGCGACTGCCAAAGGCGAAGCTTGCCACGCTTCCAGGGGTGCCGACACGGCGGGTCTCGACCATTGCAGCTGCCGCTTTGGTTCTGGATCGCCTGATCAAGCGCCTGGCATCGGAGCGGATTGTCTTCTCTGCGCTGGGTGTCCGCGAGGGGTGGCTCTACCAGCAGCTTACCGAGCAGGAGCGGTATCTCGATCCTCTTCTCGAAGGTGCCCAGGCTTTTGGCCTGCCACAGGCGCGGGTCCCCGAGTTCGCGCCGGCACTTGCTCGCTGGACCGACGGTCTTTTCCCTGGGGAAACCCATGCCGACCGGCGGCTGCGCGTGGCAGCTTGCGCCTTGTCCGACATCGGCTGGCGCATTCACCCGGACTTCAGGTCGATCGACTGCTTCGAGCGCTTGGTTCAGTTCCCGTTCGTGGGCCTGGATCACATGGAGCGGGTCTTCCTCGCCGCCACGATCCATGCTCGCCATGCCGGCAGCCATCTCGACGACCCGCGGTTGAAGCCGGCCATCGACCTCCTGCCGGCGAGTTCTCGCCGACGCGCACAGATCCTCGGCAGAGCAATGCTCGTCGGGTATCGCCTTTCTGGCTGCGTGCCAGAGATCCTGGAACGCGCGAGGCTGCGCATCGAACCCGATCAGGTGCGCCTTGGGGTGAGCAAGCGAGCGCGCGGGCCGGACAGCGAAGTGGTCGGCGATCGACTGAAGCTCCTGGCACAGGCGGTCGGTGTTCGGCGCTTCGAGATCGTCGAGTGTCCTTGAGTGCCGAGTCCTCGCCTGCTCCTCTCCGAGGCCGTTGCCATTCTGCTCGAACAGGCTAGGCGAGGGACAGGATCACCGGATAGTCGGATGGTGCGAGTGATTTGCGGCCTGCTTGCGTATGGAGTGGCAAGCAACGCCGATGAACCTCGGCAAATAGCGGTGGATTGCTCTTGAGTAGCTGTGGTCGTAGTCGGGTGTTGGGCAGGGAAAGCCCGCCTGAGCGGGTTTGCTCCTGATGATGGGAGGATGATGGGCAGGCGTAGGTCCGCGCTCCATGCCAGACTGAAAGAGGAGCCCCTCGACGCGCGGGCGCTGGCGTATGCGCGCAGCATCGCTGCGCATTGGCGCGCTGCGGAGTTGGCGGTCGACTTGATGGAGCATCGTTCGCCGGGCGGGCAGTTAAATAGCTACGTGCTGACCGCTCGGCACCCGACGCGGGCGCTACGCTGCGAATGCAGAAGCTGGCGCCTCCTGGACCGATCCACTCCACGCGGCGCTACGCTCGTGTGGTCCATCGACGTCTTCACCTGGGATGCGGGCACAGTAGGCGAGAACGAGACGCTACAGCACGCAGGCGTGGCAGTGGCAAGGTCCCACGATCTGGCTTGGCGCCAAGTGCTGGAATGCCTCGACGGCGGACCAGAGCTGCCCGCAGACCTCAACACAGCCATCGACCAAGTAGCACCAAAGCCGACAGCCCGAAGAGATTGGCGCTGCCCTGCCGCAGTCTTGGCGAGTGCACTGGCGCTCGGGACAGTCACCTACGGTGTCTGGCGCACTGAGCCAACGAAGTTGGCCAGGGTTGACACAGTGACGCTGTCGCCCCTGCCAGTCCAGGTCGACCCTGGTCGCAGCCAGAGCCTGCCAAGCGCACGCGACGATCCCGGCCCGACCGTCAGCACTTCGGACATCGCTCAGGAGCTGGCGGTGGATGGGCCCGGAACGGCCGCCTTCGCTTGGCAGCTCGTGGCGGACCGGTTCCCGGCCGAGCGTGGGACCTACCGGGGCGACCTCGATGTCATGCTGAAGAAGGGTGCGGTCCGCGTGTTGACTGCCTACAGCAAGACCGACTTCTTTGTGGACAAGGGCAGGAGCGGCGGCGTCACCCACGACTACATGCAGGCCTTCGAGACCTATCTGCAAAAGCTGCAGGACCCCAAGCAGCCACGGCCGATCGTCTACTTCGTCCCGGTGAGCCGTGACCGCCTGATCCCAGCCCTGCTGGCAGGCGAGGGCGACCTCATTGCCGCTAATCTCACGGTGACGCCTGAGCGCAGGCAACTGGTCGACTTCTCGGAACCCTACCTCGACAACGTGAAGGAGGTGGTGGTGATGGGACCAGCCTCGCCGGAACTCGCCACTGTCGAGGACTTGGCCGGCAAGGAGGTCTGGGTACGCCACTCGAGCAGCTATTGGGAAAGCCTCAACATGCTCGACCGCCGCTTCGTGGCTGGCGGACGTCCTTCGATGCGACTGATCGAGGCCAACGAATACCTCGAGGACGAGGACCTGCTCGACATGCTCAATGCCGGCCTGATCCCACTCATGGTGGTCGATGATCACAAGGCCCGTGTGTGGGCAAAGATGCTGCCGAACATCACCGTCCGTGAGAATATCCTCTTGCGGGAGAAAGGTCAGATCGCTTTTGCGATCCGCAAGCAGAGCCCCAAGCTGAAGACTGCGCTCAACGCCTTTATCGAGAAGAACGAGAAAGGGACGACATTCGGCAACATTGTTTTCAACCGCTATCTTGCCGACGCCGATTTCGTGAAGAACTCTTCCAGTGAAGAGGAGCGACGCAAGTTCGAGAAGGTGCTCGACCTGTTCCGCCGCTTCGGCAACCGCTATGGCTTCGATCCCCTGATGCTGGCAGCTCAGGGTTATCAGGAGTCGCAGCTTGACAATTCAGCACGGAGTGAGGCTGGAGCCGTTGGTATCATGCAGATACTTCCGACCACCGCCAGGGATCCGAACGTCGACATCACTGATATCGAGGTTCTGGAGAACAATATTCATGCTGCGGCCAAATACCTGCGCTTTGTGATGGATACCTTCTTCCCGGACACGAAGATGGACTCGTTCAACCGGACCATGTTCGCCTTTGCATCCTACAATGCCGGGCCGGCAAGGATCGCCAAACTGCGGCGGCAAGCGGCCGGTCGCGGCCTCGACCCTGACCAATGGTTTGGCCAGGTGGAGCGGGTGGTGGCGGAGAAGATCGGACGTGAGACGGTGCAGTACATCAGCAACATACTCAAGTATTACGTCGTGTACCGCCGCATCGCAGAGCTGCAGGCGCGCAAGGAGAGAGCGCTGGAGGCAGCGCTTGTAAGGCCGTTCTGACTTAGACAGAAAGCAGGTGCCGCGAGATCAAGAACATTGCCTGCACAATTATCTATAGCTTCCTCGTTGACGTCCTTGTGCGATTTCAGGTCTAGGGCCTGAGTACCGTGCCGATGGTGGACGAGTTACATCCGGCCACGACCGCACTCGACGCCAACGTACCATATCGGCGTCATGAGCCCGAGCCGATCACCAGGGTGCTGGTCTTCTCCAGCTTGTGTGCAGGGCATCAGCCACCAGGCGTTCGTTCCCAACGACCCAGTTGCGATCGTGGGAAGGAGGGGTAGGTGGATCGGCATCGCCAACTTCCGGCAAACAGGATCGTTAAATGAACGACGGCCGGTATGATCAGCGACAGGTGCACCGGGACAACAGGGATCGGGATCACTCGTCCCGGCCGTGTACCTGCGCTGGCGGCGATGTCGCCTCAACGGCGGTGAAACTCTCCACAATACGATTCCAGATTCAGGCGTATGAACCTCCCTCGGAGGTCAGGCTGCTGAGCGATGCGATGTACACCAAGACACTTCAAGCTTCATCCCGGCTAGGGCTCCGCTTCACACCAGAGCAGGTCGCGAACGGCTACAAGCGGCATCTTGAGGAGTTGCGGCTGCAATTGCTGGACCAGGGATACCTCATCATCGAGGGCCAGCAGGAAACGCGGGTAGGTTACCTCTGCCCGCAGCCAGTAGATAGCGGATGTCCGTCCCGACCTGTGGAACAAACCGCGAGCGAGATCGCCGATGGCGATGGTCCCACCTTATCCACAATAGAATGATCACCAAGCCTGCCGGCGCGGCGGCCTTGCATCGGGCAAACAGTACTGGACCGACGGCGAGGGTGGTCCGTTAGCCGTGGCGGATCTTGAAGTACAGGATCGTGCTGGCGAGCATCAGGGTGACAGAGTTCGCAGCGGCCAGCGGCCAGTCGCTGGTCAGAATGCCGTAGGTCAGCCAAAGCGTGATGCCGGTAACGAGCACGACGAACATCTTGAGCGAGATGTCGTGGGTCGAACGGGTCCGCCAGACGCGCAGCACCTGGGGGACATAGGCACTGGTTGTACATAGGGCGGCAGCATAGCCGACAAGGTCCAGAAGTTGCACAGGAGTCCTCGAGCTGGGGGTGCCGAGGAACGGCCCGGCAGCAGAACAGTTCCAATGCCCACATGCTCAGCTGATGATGGCCATCATGCAGGGGCCCAAAGCATCTAGCCAAGCTGTGTTGCCTGCTCGGTACCTTAAAGCGCCTCGCTGGAGCTTTTGGGGACACTCCGGAACTTGCTGACGAGCTTCTCGCTCTTGTGCTGGGCGGAACCAAGCGTGCAACCTGCTCTTCGCTCGCGTGGTGCCAGGCCAACATCATGCCGACGGTCGGCGAGATCAGCGTGGTGATCGACGGGCGCGGGCGACCTGCTTGCGCGATCGTGACCACGTCGGTTGAGGTCAAGCGTTTTGGAGAGGTAGATGCCGCCTTCGCGTTGAAAGAAGGCGAGGGGGACAGATCGCTGGAATGGTGGCGTGCCGCCCACGAAGCATACTTTAGACGAATGGGCTGCTTTGCACCTGAGATGCTGGTGGTCTGCGAGTGCTTTGAAGTTCTTGAGGTTCTCTGAACCCTGTCGACCCACGTAAAGCTTGGTGTCGACGTCGGCTACGGCCGAGGCTGCCGATGCGACGGCCGCAAGAACTAAGAAAACGACGAGCACACCGAGCTAATGGTGCGACGCAAACAAACAGTACCCATGACGGCACGTCCTGCACGGCGTCGGTTCAAGCCTTGCCGTGTTCCAGGTGCAGCACGGCGAGCGGGATCAAGCGGCCCGATGGTGAACCCGATCGCAGTCGTGGTGATCGGCCTGGACCGTAGCGCGCCACCGCGACCGTGGCCCGAGAGCCATGTCGCCGGCAACCCGACTGACCTGCACGAGCGATTGGCGGCTACGGTGAGGCCAAGACGTCCTCCGATCAGGCGACGGTCGCGGCAAGGCCATGGCTACTACGTTGCCGCGGGCAGCAGTCCTGCCTTGGCAGCACCCTCCCGGATCGCGGTCAGCGCCGCCGGCGCGGTCACCGGGTAATCGCGGATGTAGCCCTCGACCGTGAAGCCTGGAAACTCGCTCCGGATGCGCTTGACGGCCGCACGGGCTTCCTCGATGTGTCCGAGCTGGGCTTGCGCCATCGCCCAATACATCAGCATCTCGCCACCCTCCAACGGTGCGAGCCGCAAGGTCGTGATCGCCTCCGCGTACTCGCCAGCGACGTACTGCGCGACCGCGAGCGCAGGGGCGTACACCGCCGGCGACGCCGGGTCCAAGGCCATCGCGCGTCGCGCGTGCTGCACGGCCTCGTCCGCCCGTCCGACGATGAGCGGCATGCTCCATGCCACGGCCATCAGCGTGTCGGCGTCGTTCGGGGCCAGCGTCACTGCCCGGTCGAACGCCACCTCAGCGCCCTTCGGATCGCCCTCGAGCCCGCGCACACTTCCGAGCATGGCCTGGGTGAAAGAGTCGAAGGGGTCAAGCTCTGCAGCCTTCTTCGTGTTCTCGACGAAGAGCCGATTGGCGGCGGACGGATCGTTGGCGAAGCCGCTCCCGACCGAGAGGGTGTAGGCCAGCCCGAGCATGGTCCAGTCCCGTGCGAAGCCGGGGTCGAGCTCGACGGCACGGGAGAACAACCGGATCGCCTCCGCCATGCTCTCCTTGGTGAATTGATGTTTCTGCTCCAGGCCGAGCAGGTAGAGGTCGTAGGCCTCCAGGCTCACCGGCGGTCGCCGCCTGGCCTCTTCCCGCCGTGCCTTGTTGAGCCGGCCGTACCAGCCGCCGAGCTCGCTTGCGACGTTCTGAGCGACCTCGTCCTGGATCGCGAACAGGTCCACCTCCGGCCGGTCGTAGCGCTCCGCCCACAAGTGGTCGCCGGTGGACGCGTCGACGAGCTGCGC
>NZ_DATAGQ010000122.1:0-10289 GCF_036263595.1 Geminicoccus sp.
CCAGCTGCCGCGGACCAGGCGACCATAGCCGGTCGCCGTGTTCGTGCCGAAGATGTGCTGCCACTGCTTGGCGAACTCGGCGCGGTAGACGGGCCTCCCGGCATCATCGACGCGATAGTCCAGCGACATCATGTTGCCGGAAGCAAATCGCATCTCGACCGGCAGCTGAGCCAGCACATGACGCACCGACGGTGCATAGGTGCGCCAGTACAGATCATCCGGACTGTATTGCCGGCCGCACCGAGGAGACGTTGCCGCCTGCCCCATGTCCGAAAGTCCTGCTTGCAGCGCCAGCGCGAACGTGAGTGCTACAAGGAACCTCTTGAGCATCGTCTACTCCAAGAATGTTCTGCTGGACTCGAACTTTTTGACGCGATGCAGGCACGTCAGGCCAAGGCTAGACCACGGCGGCGCCGGCAGTTTTAATGCTCACCGAATGGTGCGAACAGCTCTAAGTTCAAGCACGCCCAATTCTGCTTTAGGAAAGTTCCGGTCTATGGGAGCGAGAGTCACCGTCTCTCCTTCCGGTCAGGCGCTTCTCCGCAGGCGTCGATAGCCACTTGGCCGAATTGCCGGCACCCGGATCGCGCTTTCCTGTTCAAGAATCATCGCGGAAGGCCGCGGGCATGTAGTCCTCTGGCAACATGGTCGACAAAGGCTCTTACCTTCGGCGTCGTCAGTCGGTTGGTCGGATAAACGGCGAAGATGCCGCTCATTGGCGTCTCCGTCTCAGGCAAGACGCGCTGCAGCTCGCCGGAGATCACGGCATCTGTCACCGCCCAGTCCGGTATTGCTACCAGACCGATTCCACTCAGCGCCGCGGTGCGCAGCGACTCGGCGTTGTCCGTTAGCAGTACCGGTCGTACCGACACTGTGTCTGCGCCGAGCCGCCACGTATCACGCCAAGCAAGGGGGCTGCAGCCGACACAACGATGCTGAGCAACCTCCCTTGCAGTGCTCGGGATGCCGTGCCGGGCGAGATAGCTGGGCGAGGCGACGATGAGGACACGGGAAGTCGCAAGACGCCGCACAACCAGGCCCGGCGCTGGCGCCTCCGCCACGCGGATCGCCAGGTCAAACCCGTCTTCCACCAGCCGTGCCACGCCCGGCGTCTCAACCAGCTCGATGTTGACTGCAGGATGAGCGTCAAAGAAGGATCGCGAGATCCGGCACCAGGTGACGAGCAGTGAAGCACTCGGGAGCCGCCACGCGTAGCCGGCCCGCTGGCACCTCCTGCAGCGCCTGCGCCTCCAGGCGCGCAGCTTCCTCTTCCTGCAGGAGGCGGCAGCAGCGGGCGTAGAAGGCGTGGCCTGCTTCAGTGGGCTGCACCTTACGTGTGCTGCACCTTACGTGTGCTGCGGTCCAGGAGGCGCACGCCCGGCCGTTCCTCCAGCGCGCGCACCGTTTCGCTCACCGACGATTTAGCCGTCTGCAACCGCTCGGCCGCAGCCGTGAAGCTGCCCGCCTCCACTACCCGGACGAATGTCTCGATGCCGAAGAGTGCTGGCATGGCGCCATTGTTCGCCCAGGCGAACATGCTGTCCACAACAAGCAGCTGCCGAATCGCCGGCTGCCCCGGCAATGTCATGGCACGGCTTACGTGCCGGATCGAATGGAGGAAAGGGAGCTATGGTGGATGTATTGGACGTGAAGCTCAACAAGCTGGCGACTGGTGCAGGTGAGGTACTCCGTGTGTTCGGTGCGATCATGATCGTGAAGGCGGATCCTGCCGAGCTTGGTATCTTCCTGGGCGAACACGCGATTCCACCAGGCTACGTCGTCCCGCCACACATTCACGCCGATGAGGACGAAATCTTCTATGGTCTGGAAGGCGAGCTGACCCTGATGGATCCCGATGGCGAGCGTACGCTTCTCCCGGGCGAGACGGCCCAGCTTCCGGCGGGGTCGCGCCATGGCTTCCGCAACGACACGACGGATCAAGTCCGCTTCCTGGTCATTGCCCGCCCCGGGCTGCAGGCGGTGGAGATGTTTCGCCACTTCGATCGCGCGGGCTGCGCTGATCCTGAAGAACTGACACCGCAGGAGATCGTGGCGATCTGTGGGCAGGACGGCGTCCGGATGGGATGACTGCCGAAAAGGAGCGGCAGAGGCCTGGCCCAACTGCAGCATTCTGGCCTTCCATAAGTGCGGCTTGTGCCGGGGCATGACCGCCCAAGCGGCGATAGTGGCACCCTTGTCCAGGAGCTTTGTCGGCGGCTGGTGCAGGCGACCGGGAGCATGATGCGCCGGGCAGGAGCAGACGAACTGGTCGACCTTGCGCCGCCTCGGCCGGACGTGGCACGGCGCCTCCAATGCCGGCGCGCCTGCGCTAAAAAGGGCATCATGGTACCGTTGATCCTCGATCGCGTGCTCTGCCAGCTTGTCCACAAGCTGCCGGGCGTCGGCGGGACGGTCGCCGAACCTGCAAGCCCTTCTGGAGCACCATCGGCCGCCTGTTCGGTGTCGCCAGCGTGCTGGCGCGATCACCGGTCGCAGTATCGGTGCCGATCCCTCATGTAAGCGACAATCTGCACGGATCAAATCCGCTCGTCGTCCCTCTAAAGCCTCCCGGCCAGCCGATCCTCAGGTCAGGAAGACCAGAAGAACATGAACAGCAGACCGCGGATCATCGTCGTCGGGGCCGGGATCATCGGAGCTTCGATTGCCTGGCATCTGTCCAAGGCGGGTGCATCGGTGACGGTGATCGGGGCGAGCGGAGCCGGCGGCGTGGCGACCCCGAATTCGTTCGCCTGGATCAACGCGAGCTGGGGCAACCCGGAGCCCTATTTCCGGCTGCGGGTGCGCTCGATGGCCGCGTGGCGGCGGTTGGCGGAGATGGTACCTGGCCTCCCGCTGACGCAGACCGGAGGGCTTCGCTGGGATCTGCCGACGGATGAGATGGAGTCCTATGTCCGGCAGCACGGCGGCTGGGGCTATGGGATCCGCAAGGTCAGCCGGGCTGTGCTGCTGCAGATCGAGCCGAATCTGGCCGACCCGCCGGAGATGGCGTTGCACGTGATTGAGGAGGGTGCAGCTGAGCCGCGTGCGGCTGCGCAGGTCCTGCTGGCAGATGCTGAGCGGAACGGGGCACGGTTGCAGCTGAACAGCCTGGTCCTGGAACTGATCCAGCAAGGGAGCCGGACCGTCGGCGTGCGGACCGAGGCCGGATTCCTGGCCGCCGACGAGATCGTGCTCGCTGCGGGCGGCAGGACGGCGGAGCTGGCGGCAACGGCCGGGATCCAGGTGCCGCTGTCCATGCCACCAGGTATCCTGGTCTATACCAAGCCGCATGCTCGGTTGATCAACAGCGTGCTGGTATCGCCAGGCTTGGAGTTGCGGCAGACGGTAGACGGACGAGTGATCGCCAGCGCAGATTTCGGCACGGGCGACCAAGTCCGGGGAGCCGGAGCGGTAGCGCAGGATCTTTTCGCCAAAGTCACGGCGATGCTAGAGGGCGCCGACGACTTGGTGTTCGACCACCATCTCATCGGCTATCGGCCGATGCCCAGCGACGGCTTTCCGATCGTCGGTCGGGCGAGAGGGCATGACGGGCTTTACGTTGCCGTCACTCATTCCGGGATCACGCTGGCACCGGCGATCGGAATGTTCGTGGCCGAGGAGATCCTGCTCTGCCGCCGTGATCCGTTGCTTTCACCTTACAGCTTGGCACGGTTCGCTTAGAGGTCCGGGTTGGAGATCCACTGGCAGAAGCGAGCGACGCTGGTGAGAACGGCATCTGTGCTCTTGATCCAGACGAATGGCCTTGGGGCCTGGTTCACGTCCTTGATGTAGCGTCGGATCACCTCCTCCGACGCCTGAGTGCTGGTGAACACGCTGCCCTCGAGCCGCCGCCGGGTCAGCAGGGCGAACCAACAATCGACCAAGTTGAGCCATCCATGGGCAGGAGGCCATGGATCCGATCTCCAAAGAAGCGGCAGGCAGGAGATTGTCGAGGGAGGCCCTGGTCAGGGTGAAGTGCATTCCTCTTTGCGTGAGCGCGATCAAGCGCTCCGCGGCTTGATCGATGATCTGCCTTGGTGCACCGGAACAAGGTACATCGACCAGGCCTTCCAGGCGATGCAGAGCAAAACGCCGTCGCCACATGGCCACCGCTGGCCGGCTCACCCCCAGTGCCCTGGCTACCCCGAGATAGTGGCCTCCAGCTCGACACGAGCAAGCTCAAGCCAGCGCCTGTCCCACCTTGCGGCGTCGGATCAGATCCTCCAGCGCCCCTCGCTCGACCGATGTCAATTCAAGGACAATGGCCTTCGGCCCATGAGCCATGGCAGCCTCCCAAACCAACGGAGCTACCATCGCCCACCTCATCTAAACTGCAAGCTGACACAGACCACCAGGCGAAAGAACCTTCAGATCCCGTTGAGCGGCCGCTAACGTTTATCGACCCAGTGACGAGCACCTGTGGCTGATGCTTCTCCACTCCTGCTAGCTACTCACAGTGCGACCGCTGCTCGGCGGGACCGATGTTCGCACGAGCAAGATTGAGTGCCGTACTGATCAGGGCCAGATGAGAGAAGGCCTGAGGAAAGTTGCCAAGCTGCCGCTTTGCCCGGGGATCATACTCTTCCGCCAGTAGACCGATGTCGTTGCACAGCGCCAGCAGCCGCTCGAACAGGGCGCGTGCCTCCTCATGCCGACCCTGCAGCTCATAATTGTCAGCGAGCCAGAAGCTGCAGGCGAGGAAGGCTCCTTCGCCAGGTGGGAGACCATCGTCCGTCTTGCCGCTGTCGTAGCGCAGCACGAGACCGTCCACCATCAGCCGACGCTCGATCGCAGCGACCGTACCGCGAACACGCGGATCGTTGGCCGGGAGGAAGCCCACCAGTGGCAGGAGCAGGAGGCTCGCGTCGAGCGTCCTCGATCCATAGGCTTGCACAAAGCTGCCGATCTCAGGATCGTAGCCTTGCTCGCACACCTCCCGATGGATCTTGTCCCGCAACTCGCGCCAGTGCTCGACCGGTCCGCTGACACCAAATTCCTCGACACTGCGGATCGCCCGGTCAAATGCCACCCATGCCATGACCTTGGAATGGGTGAAGTGTTGCCGCCCGCCACGTACTTCCCAGATGCCCTCGTCCGGCTGCGTCCAGATCTTCTCCAGGTGCTCCACGAGCGCGCATTGCAGTGACCAGGCCTCACCACCGCTCGCCAAGCCGGCATGCCTGGCTTGGTAGAGCGCATCCAGGACCTCGCCATAAACGTCGACCTGGAGTTGGTCATAGGCTGCATTGCCGATGCGGACCGGGCGTGAGTCCGCATAACCGGGCAGCCAATCGAGTTCCCATTCCCGGAGTTGGCGCTCACCTGCAAGGCCGTACATGATCTGCAACTGCGATGGGCTACCGGCGACCGCGCGCAGCAGCCACTCCTGCCATGCCTGCGCTTCTTCCAAGAAGCCCGCCTCGATCAAAGCGAGCAGGGTGAGCGTGGCATCGCGGAGCCAACAGAACCGATAGTCCCAGTTGCGTGGACCGCCGATCTGCTCGGGCAAAGACGTCGTAGCGGCGGCGACGATGCCCCCAGTGGGCGCATATGTAAGCGCCTTCAGCGTGATCAACGAACGCCGCACTGCCTCAGGCCATGGGCCCACGTAAGTGCATTGGCTGGACCATGCTCGCCAGAAGATGTCGGTCTCCGTCAGCGCAGCTTGTGCATCGACCGGCAGCGGCGACATGAGATGAGAGGACGAATAGGTCAGCACGAAGCTCACCTCCTCGCCAGCACTCACGATGAATTCGCCTACAGTGCTTAGATCCTTACCCTCGAGTGGCACCGTCGTGTTGAGCACGACCATGTCCGGTCCGGCGATGGCGCGCAGACCGCCTTTCTCAAGATGGGTCACCCAGGGTACGGCAGAGCCATAGTCGAAGCGCAGGGTCAGCTCGGTGCGCATTGCCACCTGTCCGCGCCGGCCGATCACGATGCGCACGAGATCTGATGCCGCACTGCGCGGGGGCATGAAGTCGATGATCGTGACGGCGCCGTCGGTCGTCTCGTAGTCCGTCTCTAGGATCAGGGTGCCGCCTTCAGTGTACCGGCGCGAGACACGCGGCGTGGCATCGACGGGGGCGAGCAGCCAGCGTCCATGTTCCGGCCCTCCAAGGAGTGCTGCAAAGCAGGCGGGGCTGTCGAAACGTGGCCAGCACAGCCAGTCGATCGAGCCGTCGCGTGCTACCAGCGCCGCGGTCTCGCAGTCGCCGATCAGGGCGTAGTCCTCGATGCGGGAGGGCAAGGCTCGATACTCCAGGAGCGTGAAGTCGCCAGTGACCTCCTCCTGGCACTGCTGTAGCTGCTTCATGTGTGAACGTCATCCGCTCAGCAGTTCCTCGACTGAGACGGGCCCGACCACTTCTGAGACTGGCGCCAGCGCGCCACGGTGGCCTACAACCTGGCCAACTTCGTGCGCTCACTCGCGTTGCCCCGTAGGTGGCGCAATGGTCATTGGCACGCTGCGCGAGAAGCTGGTGAAGATCGGCGCCCGGATCGTGCGCCACGGTCGTTACGTCGTGTTCCAGCTGGCCGAGGTGGCGTTGCCGCGGCCTGACGGGAGCGAAGCGATGAGGCCGGCGGAGCCGAGGGGGAGCCGTGGCCCGAGATCGGCCAGCACGGCGAAGACAGCCCGAACCGGCCTGCGGACTGTGGTTCAGCGGCTCTTCCTCACCCGAGACGCGCCGGACACACCCTCCCGTTGACCAAGGACCAACTGGGGAGCAGGCTCTCGGGTATCGACCGAGCCCATCCGGGAATATCGGTTGAGAAGATCAGGAAGGATCTAACCATGAAGCCGGTCAACGCGCTTCTTTTTGCGGCCGCCGCAGCCATGCTCGGCACCATGGTCGCGCCGTTATCAGCAGACGCGGCCGACAAGGTCTTTGCGCTTGTGCCGAAGAACATGAACAATCCTTTCTTCGACCAGGCACGTGACGGCTGCATGAAGGCAGCAGAAGAGATCGGCGGGATCGAGTGCTACTATATCGGCCCTGGCGAGCATGGTGGCGGTGACGAGCAGTTCCAGATGGTCCAGGACCTGATCGCCAAGGGCGTGGACGGTTTGGCTGTCTCCGTGTCGAATGCTCCGGCGATCGCCAAGGCCGCAGCAGCTGCCAAGGAAGCCGGCATCCCGGTGGTAACCTGGGATAGCGATCTGCTGCCGCGCGATCAGGCCCTGCGCGCTACTTATATCGGCACGGTGAACACCGAGATCGGCAAGGAGATCGGTAAGCGCTTGATCGCGCTCAAGCCGGACGGTGGCACCTATTGCATCCAGAGCGGTGGACCGGCGGCGGTTAACATGAATGAGCGGATGAAAGGGATGCTCGACACGCTGCCGGCCGATAAATGGACTCAGGTGGCGGGCTGTCCCCTGTACAACAACGACGATTTTCCGCTTTCCATCGTCCAGATGACCGACATCCTGGCAAAGTATCCCGACCTGGATGCGATGCTGAACGCAGGCGGCGCGCCGCAGATGCTGCCGGAGGCCTATCGCCAGCTGACCTCCCGCTACGAGGATCGCATCAAGTCAGGCGAGCTGGTCTTGCTGTTCGTGGAAACCATGGACGTGCAGATGGGCTTCCTGAAGGACGGACTGAGCCATGGGCAGGTCGGGCAGCGGCCCTATGAGATGGGTTACCGAGCCATCTACACGCTGAACGACGTCGTAAGCGGCAAGACTGTGCCGGACCCTATCACGGTGGGTCTTGATGTCTGCACGCCAGAAACGGCCGACAGCTGCAAAACGAAGTAAACCGAGCTCCGTCCCGGCCGGGTTTTGCGGCCGGGACGATCGGCGTCTCTCTGACCCGGCAGTAGCATGGGAGCCGGCTACCTTCGGGTGGCCGGCTCCTTTTAAGCTTCCACCGCCGCCAGAACACTTACTCCAAAAACAAGCACGCCACCCGAAGGCGGCGTGCTTAGCTTCTCCGGTAGCGCTACGGCTAGGCGCGAAGCAGTTGGTTGAAGCGGGTGCCTAGCCCCAACCCTTGGCCACGGGTGTTTGGGTCGTTCAGGCCGCGCAGCCGAAGAAGTGCTATAAGCCCAAACATCGGGGCGAAAAAGATCACGACAAAGAGAGCAGCTACAACGGCCGCAGGACTATTCGCGAGAATGCACACGACCCGACGCACGCTTGTAGCAAATTGATGATCGTCCAGTGGCTCTCCAGGAGCGCCCTTCCGCCCGACTGCCAGGTCGTACGCTGCCAGCGCCGTAACCTCGAGTAGCGCCCCGCAGACCAACCAGGCCATTCGACCAGAGTACAGCGAGTAGATCGACACCGTGCGGTCTGGGGGATCATCCAGTCCGTCGTCCTCTTCCTCCCAGGCTTTGACAACTCGAAGACGGGTGGGCTCGGTAAGCTTGATGAGGCCAAGCCCGATCGCCTCGTACAGAGCGACGGAGCCGGAAGCGATGAGGATTGCCAGCAACCCCTCACTCATGTCGTCTCCTCCGTTTGCGCCTCTTCCTTGGCTGGTTGAGCTGAAGTTCGAACTGTTGGCTGGATCCCGCAAGATCCTTTCGAAGCCTACGATTATCGTACTCCAGACGGGTGATCCTAAACAGCGTGTCCTGATGATGCCACCGAATATAGGTTGTCCAGCAGACAAAAGCGACGCCTATGCAGATCGCGACAGGCTCGTCTATCAGAGCAGCCCATAACATGCCTGAGACATGTATGAAGAGATCCCATAATCCCCAATCCTCAGCTGCATCCTGAGCACTTCTGATCGTCGCCAGAATCCCGGCGATTGTGTAAGCGCCAACAAGAGCGGACACGAGGTTGCGAATAATCCGCTTTGCGAACTCGATCAGCTGACGGCGAGTACGCTGCCTGGGCACTTCAGGGCCGCGCATCCTGTTGGAGAGCTTTGCGCCCTCTGCCTCGGCCACTCCATGCAGCTCACCCATCGGCAACCCGGTTGTTGAACATCGCGTCGGTAAGCTTCTTCTTGGCCTTGTCGAGGCGGCGCTTGGCAGTGTCGTGGATCTCGGCGGCTTCTGTGAACTCGTCGAGCGCAACCTTCAGTCTGCTGCCTGCCAGGTGAGGGAGGATGAGGGCCAGCTCGTGGCTGTTCTTGCTGGCAAGGTCAGAAACGCCCCCTGTCAGGAGCGACACTCGGTGCTTGCAGTAGCTGCCATTCGGTCCCGCCTGGCAGGTGCAGGTCGTGAACAGGACGCCGTTGTCGAGGTCGAAACGGATCCGGTATTCGTCCCCTTTGCTGCCGAGCACCACAAACTGACATAGATGCTTACTTCTCATGCTCGCCCCTTCTTGACGTGGGGCTGAGGGCCTATGTTCACCTGTTGCCGGATACCCTGAGCATCTCATTTGGCAGCGTCAACGCTCAAGGCCGTGGTTCTTCAGGTGGTCTGGCTGTTTGAGGAGAAGGAAAGCTTAGGAGCTCAGGCTTCGGCCGCTGAAGGCGCCGCGAGCTTCCCCAACCGCTCCGCATACACCTGCAGCCTGAGCCGCGAGAGCTGGGGGCGGAGGTCGCTGATCACCTGCTCCCGGATGTCGCTGATGAGATCGTCGATGACATGGACAGCAGTCACATTCGCTGTATGCGGCGCCTTCGGTAGCTCACGCAGGCAGCCGACGATGGCCGCTAATAATGCGCATGTCTCTGGACAGGCGTCCTGCTCGGCCCGGCGCTGCCAGCTGCTGAGGAGCGCAGCGGTAGCTGGGTGAATGGCCTGACGCTCAACCAGGATAGCGGGAAGAGAAGGCAGCGGGTCCATCGTCATCTCCAGCCAGAAGCCTCAGGACTGTGCCAGTTAGCCATGATCAACGTGCGACGGCGGCAGCCTGGTACTCCGGATCGTCTGGCTCGGCCTCGGATAGCTCTGCCAGAGCTTGGACTACCGCAGCTTCGAGCAGGCGTTGCGCCACTGCGGGATCTTCCGGACACAAGAGTGGGGCCAGCTTTGGCGGCATTGCCATGAGGCGATTGCGCACGGCGCTGTAACAGCGTTCCAGCTCCACTCCGACATCCTCGATCGCCACGACCTCGCCCCGCTGCCGAGCCAGCTCCAGCTCAGCCAGCTGCGCTTCAGCCGCCACCTTGCGCTGGCGCGCCTCGTCGAAGTCGATGCGCCGGCGGTCGTCCTGGATGGCGAACAGGACGCGGATGGCTTCGGGCAGCAGCCACCGTGGGCTGCCGTCTGGAGCCACGCTGTGTGGGGTCGCCAGCGCCAGCCTCTTGGCCACCGTCCGCCGGTCCAGGCCGAGCTCCGCAGCCAGGCCGTTCACCGACCAGGCTCTCTGGGTCATG
>NZ_DATAGQ010000123.1:0-6057 GCF_036263595.1 Geminicoccus sp.
GGGCTGCTGCAGGCTTGGATAGACGACTACAACAATCTCCACCCACACTCGGCGCTGCGCTTCCAATCACCCGCCGAGTTCCGCAAACTCAGTGCTTAACCCAACCCTGGCTCTGTCCGGCCAAACGGGGTGCACTCCACAAGCCACCCAGAATAGCTATGCTTGAATCGCCTGCTGTAAGCCATGTTAGTACGTCTGCCATTAGCGGTCCCTGTCTTCTCCTGGCGCTACAAACACCCCATCGCTGTTACGCTGCCAGCATGACCTCCCAGGAACTCGAAACCTTCTGCACGGAGCTGAACGGCGGCTATCCGACCGGCCAAGCTGTTCCAACTTGAGTAGTGTCACGACAGCCCGTCACTGTACGGGCTGTTCTTGTCGGGAGCATGAGCCAGTCCAGATGGAATTCTACTCGTCAATCGTCGAGTTCATCGAACAGCATCCGAAGACGGTCGACGTCTTGTACGCTCTAGGTGCTGCGGCTGTGGGAGGATGCGCCATATTATGGAAGCAGCTCAGGACGAAGGAGCCACAGAAAAAGGTCTTCGAACAAGAACCTGCTACCGAACAGGCACCGACGGCGGAACGGTCACCGATTGCAGAACAACCCGCACGTCAGGAGCGGGAGTTTGTTGGTCCAAACGTCACGCTCGATTACTTAATGGATCTCTATAAAACTCGGCAAATGACTGTTGAGTCTGAAAGGCTAGTTCGTCCATATATCGGTAAATGGATGACATTCAGCGCTGCAGTTGATGACGCCCGAGTGGGCGGCAACACATATTCTCTTCCGATGGTTGTATTTGAACTCGAACATGATGAGAAAAGTGTACTAGGTCGCAGGGCGATCCCATTTTTTGATCGAAGATACCGCGGCAGAGTTGAAACTCTAATGAAAGGTGAGATAATAAATGTAAGAGGCTACATCGATAGTATGTCCATAAATTATATCCAATTTGACCACTGTGGAATCGTAGATAATTGAAGCGTATCCTCGGTGGAGCCATTCGAAACTAGCTTTGGCAATCTTTACTGCTGGCGCTGTCTTTCAAAGTTGCTGCTTTATGATATAGTTTCTGTGTATGACGACCGATCAAAGGGTGCTCGCCATCCTCGGAGAGCAGGAACGTGAGCGAGAAACTGGAAAGAAGATTGCGGGCATTGTTGCCATCATCGTGATACTTCCCGTCGTTGCTTTGGTGGTGTGGGCGATGATTACAATTGGGACCGCATAAGTCTCTTTCCTCACTATGGCCGCCAAGAAGCGAAAGAAGGCCCAGCAACCCAAAGAGCGGGTTCTCGTGGCTCCTGCCGCCGAGGATGCTAGTACCGCCAACGAGCCGGTCATCAACGATAGTTTCAGCTACGTTATCCCTAAGGATGCGGTGCTTGGGGTCAGGTCTTGCATCCACGCACGATCCCCCGCCGCGGCAGGCCTCTAGCCGCAATTAGACCGTCGGCTTTCGGGCAAGCCCAGCCAATAGCACCGTACTGCGTCCCCCCGACCAATGCGACATACCGCTCCGCCGACCGCGCAACGACACCCGGCCCGTCCCGCAGCAGCTCCTGGCCCAAAAAGGCGCCATAGATCCTCTCGTACGACCAGGGCGCTCGGCGTTCCACGACCCGCCGCACCTCGCCCGCCGGCAACGGCATCATGTTGGGATAGCTCCACATGAACGTCACGCGCCTTGCCCCGGGCGTGACCTGCACGATGTCGCCGGCCAGCAGCACGCCCTGGCCGTCGGCGGCACCGGACCAGTGCAGCACGGTCCCGCCCGCAAAGTGCCCGCCAGCCCGGATCAGGGTCGCGCCGGGTACGATCTCCAGCGTGTCGCCTTCCCAGAGCCGGATCGACGGTGACGGGTGCATGATCCAGGCACGCTCGGCCTCGTGCAGGTAGACAGGAGCCCAAAAGGCGGCGGCCCAGTCCTGCATGGTCGCATGGCAATGCGGATGGGAGACCGCGATGGCGCGCAAGCAATCCATCGCCTGGACCATCCGGGCCGAACTCGGCAACCCGTCGAGAGGCGTTCACGCAGACGAGGCGTCGGTCACGGGCATGGCGGGAAGCGACATTGACCGGAATGCCGGCGTCCAGCCAAGCTGGAAGAAGCCGCAACGCGCGGCGGCTGTTCAATGGTCGCATCCGCGAACGCATGCAGCTTGCGTGGGTGCCCCGCATGCCTTTCGATGGTGCATCGTGATCGAGCGCTGGCCGGCACTTTGCCGAGGCGCATCGGCGATCGTCCGGCCGGCCGGCGGCACGCGGTCGGACCTCCTGGCGTTCCAGGATCGGGCCGTGGCCAGGCTGCTCGCCCAGGCCGGCCGCCATGTGCCGTACTATCGCGGCCTCCTCGCCGACGCCGCCGTCCCGATCGGGGACATCCGCGGCGCTGCCGACCTGGCACGGCTGCCGGTGACGACCAAGGACGCCATCCGGCGTGCGCCACCGGCCGACCTGCTCGACGAGCGCGTCGACCCGGCGCGGCTGGTCTCGATCTCCACCACCGGCTCGACCGGCCGGCCGTTCCGGATCATGAACGCCTGGATCGAGTACCGCATCCTGCATGCCTTCCGGTTGCGGGCGCATCGGCAGTTCGGGCGCCGGCTCGGCGACCGGTTCGCCGAGATCGACCAGCCGGCCGGCCGCCACCCCAACGACCGCAAGCTGATCGGCAACCTCATCCGGGCGGCACGCCTGGAAAGCCGGATCCAGCTCAGCCTCTACGACCCGCCGGACGTCCTGCTGGATGCGCTCGACCGGTTCGCGCCGGACATCGTGACCTCCTATCCCAGCGTCCTGCTGCGGCTGGGCCACGAGCTGAAGCGTGCACCGCGTCCCCGCGTCACGCCGCGCTTCCTGATCACCAACTCCGAGGTGCTGCCGACCCGCGCCAGGATGGAGATCGCGGACGCGTGGCGGTGCCCGGTCTACGAGTTCTACGACTGTCACGAGTGCAACCTGATCGCCTGGGAGTGCCCGGCCGGCCACGGGCTGCACTGCAACGAGGACGTGGCGGTCGTCGAGGTGCTGCGCGACGGGCGTCCGGCCGAGGTCGGGCAGGCCGGCGAGGTGGTGATCACCAGCCTGCACTCCCACGCCATGCCGCTGATCCGGTTCGCCTTGGGCGACGTCGCGGTCCGTGGCCCGACGCCCTGCCCTTGCGGCCAACCCTTCGCCACCCTTCTGGCCGTCGAGGGCCGGATGGTGGACTTCTTCCGCTTGCCCGGCGGAAGCTGGCTGCATCCCTACCGGCTGATCGAGAACCTCGACCGGGACGGCGCAGACTGGGTGCGGCAGTACCGGCTGGTCCAGGAGCGCGAGGACCGGATCGTGTTCCAGGTCGTTCCGGCCGGCGGGTTCACGCCGGAGCGGCTGGCCGCCTTCGTCCGCTACGCCACCGAGGCAGTCGGGCCGGCCGTGGAGGTCGAGGCCAGCCTCGTCGACGACCTGGACACAGGTCCTGGCGGCAAATTCCGGCCGGCCCGCTCCCTGATCGGCGGAAACCATCACGCTCCCGATTGGGACCGGGTGGGCCCGTAGGACGAGAGCGCCGCATGATCCCGATGGAAGCGGTCACGGCAGCGCCGAGCGTCGCCCTTCCCGCCCCCAAACGGTCTAGGACGGCTGTTCCGAAGGCGGGGAGCGACCGGCAGGCCAGGTGGCAAGCGCCTGCTCGGCAACAGCCTCCAGCATGTCGCGGCCAAAGCCGGCCTTGGCCTGCACCGCCATGCCGTGGGTGACCGCCATCACGAAGGCCGCCAGGGCATCAGGCCTGGCCGTCTCCGGCAAGTCGCCCTCAGCCCTGGCCCGTTCAAAGCGTTCACGAAGCTGCGCCTGGCCAGCCGCGCGAAAATCCAGCAACGCTCGTCGCACAGGTTCCGCTTCATCGGATCCGGCCAGCGCTCCGTTGATCACCAGGCACCCCGCATGGTCGGGATAGCGCGTGTTGAGGTCGGCTGCATGGAACAGGATATGCGCAGCCACCTGGCGCGCCGTGGGTAGCTCGAGCGCCTCTGGGATGTACCCCAGGTACCGCTCGCCATAGCGCTCCAGGGCACGCTGAAACAGCGCTTCCTTGTTGCCGAAGGCGGAATAGAGGGCGGGTCTCTCCACGCCGGTAGCCTCGGTCAGGTCGGCGTAGGAAGCCCCCTCGTAGCCCTTGCGCCAGAAGACGCACAGCGCGGCGTCGAGCGCCTTTTCCACGCAGAACTCGCGACGGCGTCCCATCGGCTCAGCCAAGCTTTTCCATAACGGCCGTTATTAAACTGCTTGACAGCCCCTGTCTACATTTCATACCGATCGTTATCGTAATGACCGTTACGCAATGGGGCGAAGTCGCCCGCCGGGATCAGGTGACGTCCTGGTCGCGTACCGAAAGGGTTTCTCATGTCGAACATCCTCCAGGGCAAGGTCGTCCTGATCACCGGCGGTTCGCGCGGCCTTGGCGCTGCCACGGCCGAAGCGTTCGCGGCGCAGGGCGCGGACGTCGCCATCAGCTACGCCGCCAGGGCCGACAAGGCCGACGCCGTCGTGGCCAAGCTGAAGGCCAAGGGTGCCCGCGCGATCGCGATCAGGAGCGATCAGGCCGACCTGTCGTCTGCCAAACCATTGATCGATGCGGTGATCGCCGAGTTCGGCAGGCTCGACATCCTCGTGAACAATGCCGGTATCGCGATCCAGGGCCAGCGCGTCGACGACCCCGAGTTGGACGGCGACAAGTACAATCGCCAGTGGCAGGTCAACGTCCTGGGTTCCATCGCCAATACCCGTGCGGCGGCACCCCGGCTGAGCGACGGTGGCCGGATCATCTTCATCGGCTCCCTCCTGGGCTCCTACGTCCCCTTCCCAGGCGTGGCGGACTATGCCGGCACCAAATGGGCGCTGGCCGGCTACGCCAAGGGCATCGCGCGCGACCTGGGCCCCCGCAACATCACCGTGAACGTCGTCCAGCCCGGCATCATGCCGACGGACATGGCAGCCGACGTCGCCGGCGAGCTTCCCAACCGCGACGCCATCCTCGACATGCATCCGATCCGCCGCATCGCGACCCTGGAGGAAGTGACGGAAACCATCTGCTTCCTGGCCGGGCCGTCGGCCGGCTACATCAACGGCGAGACCGTCAACGTCGCCGGCGGCTTCGGGATCTGAGCGCCCTGGATCAGGCGAGGATCGGAGGCCTTGATTGACCTCCGCGCGCATCCGCTTGCCCGGCGAGACGGCTGTCAGGACCGCTTCGAGGCTCCCTGGCAGCCGTCCAGGCTGGGGCGTCGCCATGGATCAGTGATCACCCGTGCTTCAGGTGCTCCTTCCCAATCAGGCAGGGTACTGATGAATGGCAGTCATCTTACTCGTGACAGATTCCATGCCGGCACGCGAAGCAAGACCTGGCTTCATCCGCTGGTCACTGCTGACTGAACATGACGACGTCCGAATCTGGAACAGCGCCGCATCAGCGGCAGTTCGACATGCCGCCGGATCAGGATGGCCGCTACAAGGGAAGCGAGCAGCGCCAGGGTCGCATAGATGCTGAACACGGTGACTGGCAGCACATCGAGCCAAGGGTTCAGTTGCAGGAATGCGGCTTTGGTAAGACTGAGGACCAGTGGATGAAACAGGTAGAGAGCATAGGAAGCTCCTCCCAGAACCAGGGCGCATCGTCCGGCATTGCCCGTCCTGGGCGGATAGACGGCAAGCGCCACGGCGACGACCGCCACCGCGGGAAGCCCGGCCTTGGCGATCCGCAACCCTATCCCCGCCTGCATCAGGATGATCGCGACAAACAGGCATGAGGCGCCGATCGCAACCAACATGATCCGGTTGAGCCCGAAGCGCCGCGTGAGTTCGCCCAGTCCCATTCCCAGGACGAAATCCAGCATGACCGAATCGGCAAGGAAGCTGGAGAGGGCGGTCTCGTCGCCGAGGAATTTGGCGGCAAGGAATGCACCGATCATGGTGAGGCCGACCAAGCCCAGGCCCAGAGGGAGCAGCAGGCCCAGCGTGAAGACGAGATAGAAGAACATCTCGTAGTCCAATGTCCAACCGACGCCGAC
>NZ_DATAGQ010000124.1:0-3620 GCF_036263595.1 Geminicoccus sp.
AAGCGGTCTTAGCACTTCCCACTCAGCGTCGCTGAGGTCGGATGGGTACGGTCGATCGGGCATAGCGATCTCCAGCACGAATGCGCCAGATCAACGCTCTATAACCTCCTCCAGCCACTTTGCGGACAGTCAGTGAGGGGGAAGTCCTTCCGGGATCATCATCAGACATTTTGGCAGAAACTACGAGACGACGCACTCGAAGCAGAGCAAGAATTCGCTGCTCTTACGGAAGATCAGCAGGGTGCCCAAGTGTCGCCGGTCAGTGGGGGCTCAGGGCCGGCTCTAACTTCCGACATGATCGCGCAGTTGGCGGCCAACACGATGCCGCTAGTCTTCCCGACGTTTTATGAAGTCACCTTCCTGTCGATCGTTCGGCTGATGAAGCCAGTGATAGCTGTAGCTTCGGGCAGCGTGAAGTTCATCACATCCGATAAGCCATGTATTTTGGCAGACCCTGAGATTAGCCGCGGAGGTCCCTTTGCGAGTTTGGCGCTGGCAAGCCCGACTATTGAGATCACGATGCCTGTGACACCTGACATGTGCCTAGTGTTTACGAAGGCAGATCTCCCACATGCATATGTCAATGCTCCGGACGGGACCGTTCAACAGTTCAATAGACTGATCGCTGCTAATGCGGACAGCAGGATCGTCATCTCCGGCAACCATGAGAATCACGTTCTTTTCGGAGCTGGTTTTCAGTTTGAGTAGGTAAGTCTTCGAAGTTCCTGGTGGTCATGGACTTACGCTTGCGGCGGATGCACGTTCGACGTGCAGAAATAGGTCTACGGTTTGCAAAGTTGCATTGGCTCTCTTAACCAGCTTGACCAATTCTTCTCTGCCAGCCCGACCTAGTAGCATTTCATATTGAGCCGGGCTCTGCGTCGCGAGCAGGCAGCCGGCACTAAGCCGCGCCAGCTCGAATGGCTCAACGGGCTGCTTATGGACTGCAGCCTCTTGTCCCTGATCTTTCCACCGCTGCTACCCCCACGTTGATCGTCCGGCTGAGGCACAAGCGCTCGACTGTGACGAACAGCGACCGTGGGTCCATCTCGTCGCCTTCCCGGCCGAGCTGCTGGGCGATCTCCGCGATCGTGTGCTGGCCGAAGATCCGCTCAAGGGTCGCCAGCCGGGTACTGGCTTGGGCCATGGTGGCGCCGACGGAGACGCGCTGGATCCGCACGGGATCCGGTCCGGCCGGCTCGGCTTGCTTGATCACGGCCGTCTGATCCTCCCACCGCCGCTGCTCCAGCCAGTTCGCCGGATGCGGGATGTAGCGTTCCTGGATGCCGTCGGTACGCCACCTGGCAGCCGCTGCTGCCAGCGCTTCAGCCAGCTGTTCAGCCGTCGCCTCCTGCCGAGCCTGCCGGTAGGCCTCCGCCGCTGCCTGCCTCCCCACCTGCCGCGGGTAAGTCTGCCACCACGTCTCAAACTCAGCGTCCAGATTACCCACACCATCCTCCGCCAGCAGGGGGACAAGAGGGGGTGTCTGTTTGGTTTTGGTCTTTGGTTTTGGATAGGGGGCAGGTTGTTGTCCGTTTGCTCCCTCATTTGCTGGGGCAGCTTCCTGTTCAGCCAGTGGCTTAGGCACCCGGCCTTGCCGTCCAGCCTCGGCCCGCTTCTTCGAGATCGCTCCAAGCTTCTCGCGAACAGATTGCTGCTTCTTCTGCGTCCAGATCCCGCCCTTCACCTGCCAGAACGGCAGCATCACCGGCTTGATCCGCTTCAGCCAGCGGTCGAGCGACACCTTCGCCACCCGGGCCAGGAAGGCATCGTCGTCCCTCAGGCTGCAGCCAGGGGAGCGCCAGGCGGCGAACAGGAGCAGGAGGTAGGCGCCATGCTCTTCGGTAGTCAGGTGGGTCGTGTCGGCGAGATAGGCGTCCGTGTAGAACGGCATCGCCGGGAAGTCGGCCATGGTGAGACTCCATGCACCAGCGGTCGCCGGCTGCAGGGGCAGCGGCGTCGACAGGGCGCGGATGTAGGGGGAGATGCCGCCCCGGCCGGAGCAAGGGCGGCGGTCGGTTAGGCTGGTGTCATGCTCCGGTGCTCAGGCGTTGCCCGATGAGCGGAAGAAGAACCACCCGGTGGCGAAACCGGGTGGCCGAGCATGGTCACGTTCATGGGAAGGCCTCCATGGGAGACCTCTTCCACTGTGCACCATCCGCCGCATCAAGGACAAGCCTCAGCCACAGGCACGTCGGCCTCGCTCACAGCGCCAGCTCCTCGTCGATCCAGCCAAGGTTGGTCATGACTGTGCCGACATCGTCGCGCACGTCGTCGGCCAGCTCGAAAGCAGCCTCCATCTCCGGCTTGGAGATCTGGTGGGCATTCCGGCTAGCGTGATAGAGCGCCTGGAGGATCAGGTGGAGCTGGCTGACACGGGTCCAGGTTTGAGCGGCACTGCCGGCCAGCACCAGCGCGTTAACAGTAGCGAGATCTGGCGCGCCACCAGGCAAGCGGCGGGCGGTAGAGGTCGATGTGGTGCCCGTGGTATGGGCGTGGTTAGCCGATCGCATGGACGCGCACTCCTGCGTGAGGTTAAGCTCGGCGGGAAGGTTGTAGCTCCCGTCGGGCTGTAAATCTGTTGTTGAACGTTGGGCAGTTACCTACAATGCCGACATGACGTCAACAACATTGTAGGTAATTGTCTCCATGGCCAAGACCAACTCTCTTGGTGTCCGCCTTCAACCGGACGTGAAGGCTGCGCTGGAGAAGGCAGCCAAGGACGACATGCGGTCGCTCTCCTCCTTGATGGAGAAGATCGTGACGGAATGGCTGCGCGAGCGGGGGTACCTGCCGAACGAGCCGAAGGGCTGAGACGGCTGACGAAAGCCTGCATGATGTCCGATATGGATGACGCACTGAAAGAGTTGGGCGAGGTTGATCGCGACATCCTCCAGATCGAGACCCGGATCACCGAGCAGACGGTTCTAGCAGAACACCTGAGGACCCAAGGCCAAAGCAACACTGAGGCTAACAAGGCAGGCCAGAACCTGGAGAAGGTGCTCAGGGAGCAGCACATGCACCGGGAGCTGGTTCTGGCACGTATCGCGCAATTGGAAGAGAGTTAAACCGCTGGCATCGAGTTCATCCCCGAGAACGGCGGCGGACCGGGAGTGCATCTCAGGAACAATTCTTGACGGAGTGGCTGCCGGAGCGAGAGTGTATCGGCGCTTTCGAGATACGCTCCAGTATATGGAAGCAAGGCGACAGGTTGCTCAAGTGCGTAGGAGGGCGACTGATCAATGAACGAGAACAAGATTGGCAGGTATCCCCTAAGCAAGGCGGCGGTCGACGCTGCCGCTAGAGCCAGGGTGGACGAGAACAGCGCCCTCTTCATTGCCCGGGGACTGCAGCCGGCACGGCCGTGGAGCACGATGACCAGTGAGGATCACGCGGCGGAGCGCAAGATGGCAGCCCGGATGCTCCAGGCGGCCTTGCAGGCATGGCAGCCTAGCCAGGAACAGGGCGAGGTCTGCGAGAGGGAGCAGGCATTGTCGCAGCGCGATGGCGCTGGCCGGTGCATCGACGGTATGAAAGCCGCTGTTCTTACAGACGGAAGCTGAGTTGCGCGCTGACGCGCCACGGCGGCTTCTCAAGGTGAGCTCCACCAACGAGAGAGC
>NZ_DATAGQ010000125.1:0-22892 GCF_036263595.1 Geminicoccus sp.
TCCAGCACCGTCATCCGCCGATGCGCCAGCTTCTCGTGCGGGTCCTTCGCCACCACCCTGCGTGCTGCTGATGCCATTGCCCTTCCTCCCATCCACAGCCTGGATCAGTCCAGACCGCAAGACAAGGAGGTTAAGAGAACAGATGAGACACTACGGACCGGGCTCTCTACCGTCCACGATTCCTTTGCGTGCGGTGCAGCGATGAAACTTGTTCATTTGTCCACAACACATCGCGCCGATGATGTGCGGGTAATAAGAAAGGAATGTATATCGCTAGGAAAGCTGGGGCACGAGGTGACTGTTATCCTGCCGGCCAATGAAGCGCCCGAACCAGTAGCACATGTCAACTTCAAGCTGGTCAACAGGCCCCGGTCGCGCTTCATGCGCACGACGTGGACCGCCTTTGCAGTTCTCTGCAAGGCATGGCGTACCCCGGCAGATGTCTATCACTTCCACAGCCCGGACCTGATCCCTTGGATGTTTTTGCTTCTCCTGCGCGGGCAACCAATCGTTTATGATGTGCACGAAGACTTCCGCACCGGGATTAACAGAGCGATCTATCTTCCGAGGTTGATGGCGGCCGTGGTCGCCTTTCTGCTTCGCTGCCTCGAGCATGTCGTAAAGCATTTCTTCATTATCGTAATCGCAGAAAAATATTATGTTGAAATACTGGGCAAGGGAATCGAGGTTCTTAATTATCCCAGGTTGACTGATTTTCCAGTCATAAATGATAATGAAGTGCCGTCTTATGGTGCTGGTGCAGAAGCCCCGACCCTGCTCTATGCGGGTGGCCTTGTGCGGCAACGAGGAGCACTGTTCTATGCGGATCTTGCACGGGAGATGCCTGACATCACTGTGCAGACGGTGGGCATCGTTTCACGCGGTCTGGTCAAGGAGATGCGCGAGCGCGCACGGGGCGCTGTGAATCTGCAGATCGAGGGAGCTGGTCATTGGATCCATTATGAGGGGATCATGCAGGTGTATCAGCGAAAGCCGATCCTCGGCTTGGCCATCTTTCCAGACTCAGATCACTACCGCAGAAAAGAACTTACGAAGTTCTTTGAGTACATGGCCGCAGGTATCCCGATTGTCTGCTCTGACTTTCCCGTCTGGCGCGCCCTGGTTGTTGGCCATGGCGTAGGCATCTGTGTGGATCCGGAGGATACTCCTTCAACCATAGCTGCGATCCGTAGTCTCATGCTCGATCGCCCACGCCGTCAGGCGATGGCCAACCGAGGCCGCCAGCTTGTCGAAGAGAAGTTCAATTGGGATCTAGAGGCAGCTCGGCTCGATTCGATATATCGTGGCTTGGCATTACGGCCGACGGGGGCTCTGGGCGGGCTCCGCCGCATCTTCTTCTAAGGAACGCTTGTGCGAGCCGAAACGCTCTTTCCTTCCGTCACTATGCTGCCTAGACAGCGTTTGCCCCTGTTCGTCCAGGTCATCTTCTCCTTCGAAACCGCCTTCCTGCTGTTCCTCTTCGCTGGTCGATATAAGGCTAATCCAGTTCTGCAGCCTCTGTTCCCGGTAGATCCGCTAGTTATTTTTGGCGTTGTCTCGTTCGCGATTGGTATCTGGATTATCAGCACAGAGCGCCTCTACGTTCCGGGCTTCATCGTGTTCACCAGTTTTTGTATCTTCGTTGCCTGGATGTGGATAAGCCTTATCTGGACTCCTGGAGCCGTCTATGCGCGGGAGAAGCTTTTAGCGGTTACGTTTCTCGATGGGCTTGCGATCATAGCGGGGGCCCTTGTCATCGCCAACTCACGTGAGCGGTTCTTCCGCTTCATGGTCTGCTTGAACGTCTTTGCCTTCATCCTTGCCGTGATGGTCTTGATGGAGGTCATAAGGATCGGCCCTGGCCGCATTGTTCTTATCAATGGTGGAGATGACTACTTGGGCTATGGCCGAGTTTGTGGCCTAGCTTCCATGACGATCTTTGCCTATCTTGCGACACAAGAACGCCTCGCCAGCAAGGTGAACCTGGCTCTTTTACCGCTGCTTTCCTTCTACATCTGGGTGTTGCTCTTCGGCGGGGGCAAGGGGCCTCTTTTGTCGGCACTCATCCCCGTCATGATGATCCTGCCTCTCGGCGTACTCTTGCGCGGAAAGCGGGTTCTCATCAAACGTGGACATCTCATCCTGTTAGCTGGCCTTGCTGCGGTCGTTGCAGCCATCCTCTGGGTGCTGCTGGATCCAGATCTTGCTCGAACTGCCACGACCCTGAACAGGTTCTCGAGGCTCTTCTCAGACAATCAAGGTGTCTCCGATCAGCGCAGAGAGACACAGTTCTGGGAGTTCCTTGAACTTGGCGATCAAGCGCCAATTCTCGGCCATGGTGTCGGTGCCTGGCCTATCTTAACCTATGGGGTCGACATCCGGCATCATCCTCATTCGCTTCCACTCGAAGTCGTCGGTGAAATGGGCGTGGTCGGATTGATCTTGTTCACCCTCATGTGTTTTGCCTGCATTCGCTTCATCACTCTTGCTCGACTTCGGCAGGATCCTTTTTTGCTCGCTGCATTGCTGATGGCGCTGAACATGTGGATAAATGCTGGGACATCCGGTGATCTAGGAGAGAACCGTCCCTTCTTTTTCACCATGGGCTTGTTGCTGATCCGCCCTCTTGCTGAACACGTTGCATCATTCTCGAAGGTGACGGTCGATGCACATGAAGACGATGATGCCGGCGATGACCATGAGATCGAGGATGATCGACAGGGGTTCAGCACCATACGTCGTCGCCTTAGTGCTCGCATTGATGATGACGTTTCTGTGGGGCGGGGCACTCTTCCAGCCCACACGCTTTGACGAACTTTACCATCTGCTGGCTGCACGGGGCTGGCTCGAAACGGGCTCCTATCAGATCGGCGCGGATGGCATATACCTAAGAGGAGCGCCCATTACATGGTCAGTTGCGCAACTCGTCGATCTGTTTGGTGAACATCTAGCTGTCGCCCGGCTTACCGCGCTCATTCCCACTGTTGCGCTCGTTCTCTTAGGCGGGTGGTGGCTGACCAACCGCTTTGGGCTTGCCTTAGGCTACACCTGGGTGACCCTCTGCATTCTTTCCCCGTTCTTGATCGAGGTGGCTACCTTCGTCCGGTGGTATGGCCTCATGGCCTTGCTGGTCGGAATCTTCTTTGCCTCAGTCTTCGAAGCTTCTCTTCCGGAGAGCCCCAGAAGATACCGATTGATCACCGCTTGCTTGCTGCTGATCTCGACTGTAGCCATCGCCCTCCTTCAAGTCGAGCTTCTTGCACCTATTGCGCTGGCAGGAATACTGGTAGCTGGCCGGAATGTTCTGGTTGAGTTACCTCGTGCAACGGTGTTTCGTGTCGTGGCGGTCGTTGCTATCATTGGTGCAATTGTACTTCTTGGATTGCTTATTAGCGGCATTGGTTTGTTCTTGTGGGGCAGGTACCGCTTGGTCGTACCCTGGGCAGCGGAGCACGCGAACTCTCCGCTGTTCTATCACCGTTACCTGCTGCTGTATTACCCGACGCTCTGGCCGCTTACTGGTGTTCTTTGGCTCATAGGGCGTCGGCTGGCGCCTAACCTCGCAGATAGTGCTGTCACCATTGCCGGGGTAGGTCTCCTGTTCCAAGCTGGCGCAGGTTTGAAGGCCACGCGCTACATCGCCTACTTGGTTCCGTGGCTGAACCTCGTATGGGCGCTGGGCCTTGTCGGTATCTGGCAGTACATCAAGGAGTTGGACCTGCAGTGGCCAACTTCGGCGCTTGCACGTGCTGTGGTTGCTGCTTCTCTTGCCTTTGTTGTTCTGGGTAATGCGGCTTCGGTACGTGCCTTGACCTTAGCATTGGGGATCACGGTGCCGCCAGAGCGGCCACCAGCCGATTGGGCTGGAACGGCGGAGGTACTCGCTCCGATAGCGAAGGAAGCAGATATTCTTATCAGTAGCAGCGAGTTAGAGGCACTCTATGCGTTCGGTAGAATAGACTATGCCGTCAATCACTCGTTGTACCACGAGGTTACGCTCAGATACCCCAAGGAGCCCATTGTCAGAGACCGCCGAACGGGTGTGCGGACATTCGAGCATCCCCGTGCATTACAGGAAGTGCTGGAATGTCATCAATCCGCATTGGTCGTCTCGGACGTCTACAGGTGGCGTGATCCAGGCAAGGTGCCAGATGATTTCGCTGATCTGGTTGAGAAAAGACTTGTAGAGCTGGATCTGCCACCAGACAGCAATATGCGGGCTTGGCAGTGGACAAACCCGGCGCCGAATAGCTTTTGCCCTCCACATTGATACTGGAAGCTTAAGGCTTCGCCGCGCGCCGCTGCGGGTATTCTGCGCTGGCAGTCCATGGTATTCACTAACTGCGCGCTTGCCTCTAAACAGGCATTCTGCTCCGCCTGGTAATGCTATCTGCTTAGGGGCGCAGTCGTCGGGCGATAGAGGACTTACTGCTCGACAAGGTTGGCAGGAAAAAAGCATCGGATACATCGTCATCTACAGCTAGGGGCATGTCGAGGGTGCCACCCGCCATAGGCAACGCTCGACATCCGCGAGCTAATGTTCCAAACCATCCAGCTCGCGCTCCGACAGCTCTGCCAGGGCCTCGACCACCGCTGCCTCAATCATGCTCTGTGCTGTGGCCGGCTCGTCGGGACACAAGAGCGGCGCCAGTTTGGGCGGCATCGCCATGAGCCGCGCGCGGACGGCGGCATAGCGCTGCTCCAGTTCCACCCCGACATCCTCGATCGCCACGACCTCGCCCCGCTGCCGGGCTAGTTCCAGCTCGGCCAGCTGCGCTTCAGCCGCCACCTTGCGCTGGCGCGCCTCGTCGAAGTCGATGCGCCGGCGGTCGTCCTGGATGGCGAAGAGGGCCTTGACCGCTTCGGGCAATAGCCATCGTGGTGAGCCGTCCGGAGCCACGCTGTGTGGGGTCGCCAGCGCCAGCCTCTTGGCCACCGTCCGCCGGTCCAGGCCGAGCTCCGCAGCCAGGCCGTTCACCGACCAGGCTCTCTGGGTCATGGCCATGCTCAGTCGGCTCCCGTGGCCTGCTTGGTCCGTTCCTGCCTGGCCATCTCCACGAGGCCCTGCCAGTTTGGCTCCTGGATGAAGTCGACCGGCACCCAGTCCATCTCGTCGTCCTGGCTCTTGGGCAGCGCGCCAGACTTCCGCATGTTCTGGTCGCCGTAGCGGACCAGAAAGGCGTGGACATTGGTGGTGCAGCGCTTGGCGTCCTTCAGCGATAGGCCAGACATCATCAGTGCGCTGGCCACCACCGGCCGGATGTTCGCTGCGATGTCCAGCCAGGCGCTCGCGTAGCCCCCGTGCACGTCGTTCGGGATCTTGAGCAGGATCTCAGCGCCTGGCGGTGGCGGCCGGTTCGGCAAAGAGCGGGGCTCCCTTGGGTTGAGCAAGGCCGGAGCAGCATCCGACAAGCTCCAGCGTGGGGAGCCGTCGGGGGCGAGATCGACCGGGATCACGCCCTCCAGTCGCTTGGCCACGGTGCGGCGGTCGAGGTTGAACTCTGTGGCCAGCCCACTGACCGACCAGCTCGTGCGCGACATCGCCATCTAGGACTCCTTTCGGCTGTGGTGGAACATCGTGGAAAATTCTGTGACTAGGAAAGCATCGGGCCGCGCACCACCGCATTGCGACGGAAGCCAGGAAGGACCCAAAAGATTCCTATCTAGGATCATCATCAGTGCGGCTTGATCGGTAAGGTCGGCGTGTGGAAGTCGCGCGCGACCTGCCCCACCATCCAGTCACCACATCTGACCCGTTCGAGGAGGCTGCAGCCTTCCTCGCCAGCCGCTCGTTCCGCGGCTTCCCTGGCCGCTGCCAGAGCCGCCATCTGCAGATCAGGCACACAACCTGCCGCACGTACTGCTGCAGTCTTCAGGGCGACGAGCCGGACCTGAAGGTCTGCATCCAGGCGATCGGCATCGCGAAGGGATAGCGCCACCTCCTCGATCAGATCGTCACTGCGCCGTTGGCCCTCCCGAAGGAGGGCCTCATCAATCACCGGCTTGGGTGGGCGGCGGCGCATGGTCAGGCAGCCTTGTCCTGCTCGATCGGGCGAGCGAGCCGGCGGATGATGGCGCCTGCATCCTGGAAGGCGGCAGGTGGTGCGGTCTTCTGGATCGCCGCCTGGACGAGGTAGTGCCTGACCGGGTGGTCACCCCCACGGCTGGGCAGCATCACCGCCCTGAGGTTGCTCCGGACATGGTGCCCACCCACCGCGGCCTCGGCAGCCACGATCGGCCCGAGCCTGGCGGCGATCAGCTCGGCGATCTCGTCGAAGACCAGCTCGGCGGCATCGCGCAGGGCGATCCAGGCGTCCTTCTGGGCGTCTTCGATCCTGCTCGCCAGCTCGACCCGCTCGGCCACCTCGCGGGCAAGGCGTGCCCGCAGACCACGCTCGGTGCCGGCCGCGGTTTCCTTCTCTGCGCGTGCGGCGGTGGCCCGCTTGGTCAGCGTGGCCAGCTTCTTCTCGATGCTGGGCACGTCCTCTTCGGGCTGCTCACCCATCTCGATGGCAGCCAGGGCAAGGTCACGGGCAGCAGCCAGGGCGTCACGTTCGATCTCGGCCTGAGCCAGTTCCGAGCCGGCGCGTTCGAGGCGGTCGGCTGCGGCGGCAAGCGCTGCCTGCGTGCGGCTGATGCGGGCCTCGAGATCCTCGGCCTGCTTGATGGCGGTGGCGAGGGAGGCAGGAAGAGTGACAGAAGTCATGATCGGTATCCGATGTGAAGGGGCCTGCTAGGGCGTGGTGAGTAGAGGCTGCTGTGGCGCCGGCGCTGTTGAGGCGAGCCGCGCACGGGTGGCAGCGAGCCTTGCCGGAGCAGGGCACCCAGCAGGCGCCGTACCTGGCGCTGGTCGGCACCGGCGGCAGCCAGCAGGGCCAAGCCGATGGCGAGAAAGGCGATGCCGAACAGGATCATCGGTGTTGGCAGGCGGCCCTGATGGGTGGTCATGGCAGCTCGTCCTGTGCGTTGAAGCGACGGCGCTCTCCGTACTGGTCCAGCGACGGATCGAGCCTGGCTTCGAGCCTGGCCAGCTGAGCAGCCGAGCGGTGCAGCGACCTGCGCAGACGCCAGATCGTCTCCAGCGCATCGTCGTAGTCGCCGATCCTCAGGGAGTCGGCCAAGCGCCGCCCCATGAGGCGAGCTGCGACCAGGCGACGTTCCAGCCTCATGTCATGTCTCCCTGCACCAGGGTGGGATCTGTCGGCCGCTCAGCTGGCTCCAGCGCGTCAAACAGCTTCCGCCAGTTCTGGGGGGTGAGCAGGACGCGCCCCTCGCTGATGGCCTCGATGTCAGCGGGACGCACACGGAGAACCTTGGCGGCTTCGGCCTGCAGCTCCGGACGGGCAGCCAGCAGATGCCTGAGGCGCTCGGCTCGCTGGATGGCCATGGCAGCACCAGTGAGTTGCCTGACTGGGTGCCGAACCGGAGCCGCGGCTTTGGCCTTGGCGACATACTCACCAAGCTCGGCGGTCACCGTCTGCAGCGCAGTTGCAGCCATGCCCGTACGGCCACGGCCGAGCAGGCTGCCGATCCCCTGCAGCCGGGCGAGCAGGCAGCTCGCGCACTGGCACGTCATGGCAGGATCTCGTGAAGGAGGTGGGAGAGGCCCGGGCTGAACTGCAGCAGCCGATCCACCAGTGCCGGGCTCAGGCTCGCCACCGGTGCCAGCAGCATGGGCTGCCCGCCGAGCAGGAAGAGGTGCCAGCCACGGAGGTTGGCTTCACCGATAATTGCGGCCGCATGGGTCGCATGAGGTCGCACGCGACTTGGCGCGGCCGGTGGAGGGAGGTCGCACGGGTCGCATGGGTCTTTAGACATGCGACCATGCGACCCGACCGCCGATGCGGCCGACGCGCTCAGGGTATCCATGCAAATCCTCCGACGTGCCGGACGTGACTGTGCGCGACGAGCGAGGTGAGGGAGCGGGTGAACGCTTCTGTCTTCCGCTTAAGTTCAGGGTGCGGGAGGTATCGGAGCGCGGCTTCCTGCCACTTCTCAGTCGGCACCACTCTCGTGCCCGGGCGTATGTCATGCGATGCGGCCGCTACTTGGCCGTGGTCGGTCAGAGCAGCAGCGAGAGCGTCGAAGACGATCTTCTCGTTGGGCCCCAACTCCCGCCGCTTTTCCTGTGCTTGCGGAGCTTCGACAGCCCTGGCCACGCAGGTTGTGACCGTTCGACCCCTTGAGTTGATCCCAAGCTCGATGACGTCGAGGACAAAGCCGAAGGTCGCTTCGCCGCTTTCGTCTCGGTTCTTCCCGACCCGGATCACGCCGACGCCGTCGACGTTGGTGATCTCCAACTCGACGTCGGTGGCAGCACGCAGCGATGAGTGGCCACGTGCGCCCCTCGCCAAGTCTTTGCCGCAGTGATGGACGACGAGCACATGTCCGCCAGTGGCCTCACGGATCTTCCCGCACGCAGCCACGAAGGCGCCCATGTCGTCCGGGGCATTTTCATTGCCGACCATGGCGCGCGCGAGCGTATCGACCACGGTCAACTTCACGGGACCATGGCTCTCTGCGATCGCTTTAGCCTTGGCGATGACTGCGTCAGTGTCGCTGGTGTCGAGGAAGTTGATCGTCGAATGCACGACTAGTACCGGCAGGTGGTCGACCTTGTGATGCCTCCTCCAGGCATACAGTCGGCGCTGGACGCTTTCCGGAGCCTCGGCCGCCACGTAGATGACGATGCCTGGATCGACATCCATTCTGCGCCAACTGCGCCCAGTCGCGATGCAGCAGGAGAGATCGACCGCAACGAACGTCTTGCCTGCACCGCTCTCAGCGTACAGGACGGTCATGCCTTCGCTGGGTAGAAGGCCATCAACGAGCCCGGGTTCGCTCAGGATCAACTGGTACTCGTCGGACCATACGGTAGTGAGTTCGCGAGCCTTGCCGCGCAAGTGCACGAGCACATCATCGTCGGCCGGCTCATAACGCGGCGCCTCGTCGAGCACGGCACGCATTCTGTCGGCAGCGATACTCATGCCGCCCTCGCCAAAAAGTCTGCCGCGTCCTCGCCCTTGGCAGGCGGGCACCAGCCACGGACTTCGCGTCCAGTCTCGTGCCACCGCCTGGCGCACTGCTCTGCCGCCTTCAGACCGGCAGGATCATGGTCGACGATGATCGTGAGCGCCTCGACACCTGGGAGGATTTGGAAGGCAGCCAGGTTGCCAGCGTCGAGCACACTCCAGATCGGGGTGAAGCCTTGAGCGGCAGCAAGACACGTCTCGATGCCTTCGCCGATCGCGAGGCCTTCCAGAGTGTCCTCGTCCGGAAATAGCCGCACCACTGCACCCGCCTTTGGCAGGCCGCTGAACAGAAGACGGGGCTTCTCGATCGGTGCCTTCTGGCCGAGACGTGTCGCGTCAATCCACGTGCGGTGCAGCGTCTGCGGCTCCCCGGTGGTGGCACTCGTGGCCAAAGCCACCAGCGCTGGGCCAACATGCCCGCTCGGGTGACGGTGACCGTCGATCCAACGGAGGTGGCTGCCATCAGGCGGAATGATGCAGCCGCGGCCTGTGAGGTAGCGTCCAGCAGGATCGGCGGCCGTGATCGCTGCTGAAGCTCGAAAGATGCCAACCGCATCGGTGAGCCGCAAGCAATCAAGCTCGAGTGGCTTGGCCTGTTGCTTTGCTGGTGAGGCGGCCGGGCTCCGCCGATGACGACGCATGGTTTCATCATCCTCGACGAGCCCCTTGTCGACCAGCGCCTGCCGGATGTCTCGATAGTCGCAGCCGGTGAAGCAGTGCAGGAGGAGGCGACCGTCATGGCCATCGGATACGGCCAGGCTGGGTGAACGATCGTCATGTGCGGGACACCGGCAGAGCCAGGAGCCTCCCGAGCGATGGCCGCCGAGCAGCTTGGCTATCTGGCTTGCTGCAAGGGCCGCGCTCATGCACGCCACTCTGCAATGGGCGTGTCCTCGCTGATGCGGCGCCAGCGCGAGAGCCTGAACAGATCAGCCTCGACCTCCGCCATGAGTTGGCGGATCATCCGGCCCGAAGAAGAGGGATCAGTCACACGCCTATGCCGAGCAATCAGCTGAAGACGAGCGCGAGCGGTTGAAGCTTCCGGTGAAGGCGGCAGCCTGCTATGTTCCAGACCGTGTTCGTCGCTTGGGGTCGCCTTGCCAGAGGCGGCCCCTTCTATTTCGACAGTCATGTGTTCGTCTCCGGCCGCTCAGGCGGCAGACTTGGTGACGTTCCTGGAAACCAGCGCCTTCAACGACGTGATGGGAACGAGACGAGCCCGGCCGATCTTTACCGTCTCGAGTTCGTTGGTCTTGATCAATTCGTACAAGACCGTGCGCGAGATGCCGGTCATTTTTACAGCATCTTCGATGCGAACACTAATGAGGTCGTGCGGCACACCCATAGGGTCGCTCCTGGAAGTTCCGCCGGATGCGGTCGCGTCCGGACAAACCCTCCACTACACCTCATGCAATTCAGACATTCACAATGTCCGAGATCACATTCTCGTGTTCATCTTCGAGGCGTGCGAATGGGCCTTGGGGAGCGAATGCCCTTGCGGTTCCATCTGCGCACGATTGACCTTGGATCTTCGCCAGTAGATTTGGCTACTTCTCTTGCAGCGCTTATCAAAGTTGCATGACCTTCTGGCGGCTTGTCGGGTATTGTGAACACAGGTATTTCGAGCGGCATCTCTTTAAAAGGATTGATTTTCCGACGTGACCTTCCAACTCTTGCTTGCCTTCTGCTTCCACGCACCATGTCGCTGATTTGGAGCATTTGCTCAATCATGTGCGCGAAGCCAAGAGCAGTTCCTGCAGCCATTGCCGCAGCTGGGGCGTTGCCAACCTTGATGGCTTCCTTGACTACTGCCAAAGCCTGCAGAGCATTTAACCCCCACTCTCGGAGATCAAGGATCTGATTGCTTTCAAAGCCATAGAAGTTCCGTATCTTCTGGCCGGGCTGTGGTATCCAGTTAGGACTAGCTGCCTCAAGACTTTCTTCATCGTGCTCAATATAGAAACCGCGTGGTTCTATGATGTAGCCATCTTCCACAACCGGTTGTGGCCAGTTGTACAAGGATAGAACGCTGCGGATTAGATGATCTACTTCATCAAATCGCGAGATTGCATCACTGATGGAAACACCGTCAGCAGCCTGCAGAGGAAATATCCAGCTTGGCGCCTCAGGGTAGATCTTATTGAGATTATCAACTCCTACAGTATCTAGTAATTTGCGAAGTTTTCTTCGGTATTCCGCAGCTGACAATTCTCTGTCCATGACAGCACCTTCTTGAAATTCTACTCGCTACTAGATTAGTGTTGCTAGGCCCAACTTGATGCTGCAATGAAGGAAGAGGTCGCCCTAGTGGGCCAGGACGACCTAAAGATCGTGATGCAGCCTTAATCTAGAGTCGTCTCTTTGTCTGAGGCTCCGAGCGCCTCCTTGACCTGACCCAGCCCGTAGACAGCTTCCTCCGACAGGGCCCACGCCGCCTCGAGCTTGGTGAGCTCGGCACTCGGGGTACCACGCCTGGGCAGCACCATGCCGGCCAGCAGGAGCTTGAGCTGCACGGACCTGCACCAGGCCTCGTTGAGTGCATCTACGAACTGGACCGCGTCCACTTTAGTGAAGTCGGGAAGGCGATCGGGATCCGGCTGGTTGGTCCTGGTCATCCCACGTCCCTCCCGCCAACAATCGCCAGCTTACGGCTTGGCATGCTCACCACTGGCGGAGCCTCACCGTCTATCTGCTGTTCGATCAGCGTAATTCGCGCCGCAACCTGCGGATCGCTCACGTCCAGGCCCCGAAGCACGGTATCGATGAGGCTGTTCATCATCAGCCGGGCGCGCGGCGTATCCACCACGCAGGCTGCTGCCTCATCCAGGTACGAAAGCGCCTGTGTGAAGGCACGATCAGCGCAGCGCTTGGAGACGGCACGAACAGCAGCAAGGGCAGATGAATCGACCGCACCCTTCATCCCACGGCTATAAGCTGATGCGGCATCAGAGAGATCGAGTTCCACCTGCTGGATCCTCCAGCTCCACGGCCCCGGTCGCGCCATCGCGCGCTGGAGGGCAGGATCCACCTGCACCGGGACACGTTCCTCATGCTTGATCGTCTTAGGTGCCTTGGTCCTGGTCATGCCGAATCTCCCGGCGCTGCAGGGGCATCCACTCCAGCTGCCCGTTCCAGCCCGCTGGAGATCAGGATTCCGCGCAGGCTGCTGGCCAGCGCGCACATCTCCTGCTCGCCAATGCAGGACGGGGTGGGACCCATCATCTCCATGATTGAAGCCAGGCCGCGCAGGTCGAAGAGCAGCCCGGCTGGATCGAAGGCGAGCTTGAGGTCGAGAGAGTTCTGCTTCTTGCTCATGCCAGCTCTCCCTGGAACATCCGCTCGATGTAGCTGATGATCGACAGAATCAGGAACGCGTCGGCGTCGAGTTCGCTCTCTTGGTGGTCGAGATCACCTGGGTAGGTGACGACCTCATCTGCTGCGACCTCGAGCCAGTCGCGCTGCAGGGCGAGCTTGGCCTGCAGGTCTTCCAGCGTCAGAGCGCGGGTGTGGATGATCTGGTGGTCCAGGTCCGCCCAGGCGCGATAGAGCACCTGCTCGTGCGCGCGATCTCTGCTCTCACCATAGTCCAGCCAAACCTGGAGGTGGCGGCAGCGCTCATACCAGAGCCCTAGAAGGCCGTTGCCGCCGGTAGGAGCTATTTGAGCGGGAAGCTCGGGCACAGGGAGGGCCGCGGCGACGCCGGCGCCGGCAAAAACAGCCAGGAGCATCCTGCGCGATCCTCCCCCGCTTCTGGCAGTTCTGTCAGTGCCTGCCCTTACGAATGCAGAGGATTCTTTTGCCTCATCGATAGGCTGCGCACGCACATCGTCGCGTGGCGCCAGCTTGGCTACTGTGGTAACCACCATGCCGCTGATCCTTCAGCATGACCGGGCGGAGCGAAGTCGCCAAACCTGTGCTCCGTCCGGTCGATGAGCCCGGAATACGCCGGGCGCGCATCGTCACCCTGTCTTTGGCCGTTCCTCCCGATCCGCCGACAGGACGATGACGTTCTGGTCAGGCTGCGTGAGCTTTGGCCCGCTCTTGCGGATCAGTTCGCCCGAGTGCCTTCCGATAAACTTCGAGTAGGTCTGCTCGATCATCGCGACTGAGGTGCCGCAGTGGCCGGCGACGATCCGGACTTCCACACCGGCCATCAGTGCAGCAGCGATCCATGAGTGCCGCAGGCTGTAGACCGTGACTTCAGGATTCAACCCTGCCGACTTCACTGCCTGCTTCATGGGCTTGGTCTGGTTGTCCCGTCCCCATGCGGTACCATCAGGCTTGGTGAACAGCGGCTCTGATCCCCGTCGTCCTGACACCAAGCGTGCCAGCAGCACTCGCAGCTCTTCGGTGACCGCAATCGTACGCGGACCGGTCTTGCCTTTAGGCAGGTGCAGGCGGGGTCCCTCCTTCGCATCGAGGTGCGCATCCTCTACCCGGCAGGCAGCAATCTCGCCGTATCTCGCACCGCACGATGCCAGCGCATACACGAGGTCATGGAAGTGCCGCTCATCGATGCTGGCGAGCAGGTTCCGGATTTCGTCGGCAGACAAGAAGACGTTGCGCGAGCCCGCCGCATTCGGGAATGCTTGCAGGCCCGTTCGCCACGGGTCATCCGATGGCAGCTCGTGAGGGCGCTGTTGGCGAGCAAGGTTCAGCGCCGCCCGCAAGGAAGTGATGATGCGATTAGCATTGGATCGCGACGCGCGGACGCGCTCGGGATCATCGCTCAGCCGGATCAACCCATTTCGGAGGTCCATCCATTCAGCGGAACTCACCGTCATGATCTTCCGCGCTTGAAGTACGGCCGGAACGTGCTTGTGCAGCATCGACTTCGCGTAGCGAATGTCGGAGCCGCGGGCTTTCAGATTGTCCAGGTATACGGAAATAGCGCGCTCAACGGTAACAGGCTCGGCTCCACCGCCCGCAGCCAGCCGCTTCTCCTGCTCGAACCACGGCCGCGCCTTCTCGTTGGCCTGCACCCAGGAGAGGATGTCCTGGCCGTTGGCATCAACGACGTCGTCGGCTGCACCCAGCTTCTCGGCCTTGTACGTGATCCCTTTGGCCCCGACGGGGCGAAACTTGGCAAACCAGGTTCCAGTCGGGGTACTGCGAGCTCGGTAGTAGCCGATCAGGCAGCCAGGACTGATCTTCGACCAGTATGGCTCCTTGCGCGGCTTGAGCTCGGCCCGTGCGGTCCGGTTCTCCAAGCGACGATCACGCGGCGCACGGGCCATCAGTAGCTACATCCTGTACTTGTCCTAAACGGATAATCGCGGATCCTGCCGGACGTGCAAGAACAAAGATGCTTCTGTCAGAGCGGCTTGCCGGACATTGCGGGACGGTTTCGGATGCAGTTGTTCCTCATGCAGGGGAACTTCGTGATCGGCGTCATCGTGTTCGCGATCCTGGTGATCGTGAACTTCGTGGTCATCACCAAGGGCTCCGGCCGCATCGCCGAAGTGGGGGCGAGATTCTCCCTCGACGCCATGCCCGGCAAGCAGATGGCGATCGACGCCGACCTGTCCGCCGGCCTGATCGACGAGCAGACCGCGCGTCGGCGGCGCAAGGAGCTCGAGGAGGAGAGCGCCTTCTTCGGCGCGATGGACGGTGCGGCGAAGTTCGTGCGCGGCGATGCCGTGGCGGGTCTGCTGATCACCGGCATCAACCTGGTGGGCGGGCTGATCATCGGCGTGGCCCAGATGGACATGAGCGCGCTCGATGCCGCCCACACCTTCACCCTTCTGACCATCGGCGACGGCTTGGTCTCGCAGGTGCCTGCCCTGGTCGTCTCGGTGGCGGCTGGCCTGCTTGTGTCCAAGGCCGGCGTGGAGGGACGCACCGACGTCGCACTGATCCGCCAGCTTGGCGCCCATCCGCGTGCCCTTGGCATGACGGCCGCGATCAGCTTCATCCTGGCGGCCCTGCCTGGCCTGCCGACCGTCGTGTTCCTGCTGATCGGGGGAGCGAGTGGCTTTGCCGCCTGGGCCACGGCCAGGCGCGTCCGGAAGGCGGCCGAGCCGGAGGCTCTGGCACCGCAGCCGGCGTCGGGCGACGAGCCGATCTCTGCTGTCCTTCTGATGGATCCGATCAGGCTCGAGCTCGGCTATGGCCTGCTGGGCCTGATCGGGGAAACTGCCTCGCCAAGGCTGACCGACCAGATCAAGGCGCTGCGGCGCCAACTCGCCATCGAGCTCGGCTTCGTGCTGCCGTCGGTCCGCATCCAGGACAACATCCAGCTCCCGGCCAACAGCTACACGCTGAAGATCAAGGAGATGGAAGCTGGTCGCGGCGACATCCGCGCATCCATGCTGCTGGTGATGGACCCGCAGGGACGCCCGATCACCCTGCCAGGCGAAGCCACCACCGAGCCGACTTTCGGCCTGCAGGCCACGTGGATCAGCCCCGCCCTGCGCGAGGAGGCGAGCTTTCGCGGCCTGACCGTCGTCGATCCCGCCACGGTCGTCACGACCCACCTGACCGAGCTGGTCAAGGACAATCTCGCGGATCTGCTCACCTATGCGGAGACCCAGAAGCTGCTGGGCGAGTTGCCGCCGGAGTGGCAGAAGCTGGTGCAGGACCTGATCCCCGGCCGGATCTCCATGGGCGGGATCCACCGCGTCCTGCAGGGCCTGCTGGCCGAGCGCATTTCCATCCGGGACCTGCCGACCATCCTGGAGGCGGTGGGAGAGGCCCTGATCCACACCCAGAACACCGTCCTGATCGTGGAGCATGTCCGCGGCCGCCTTGCCCGGCAGATCAGCACCATGTTCACCGGTGAAGGCGGCTATATCCCGATCGTGACCCTTTCCCCGGCCTGGGAGCAGGCCTTGGGCGAGGCCCTGGTCGGCAGCGGCGAGGAACGGCAGCTGGCGATCGCACCGGAGCGGCTGCATCAGTTCATCCGCGGGGTTCGCGAGACATTCGAAGCACTGGCCCTTAGGGGCGAGCTTCCGGTGCTGGTGACCACGCCTGCTCTTCGACCCTATGTCCGTTCGCTGATCGAACGGTTCCGGGCGAGCACCGGCGTGCTTTCACAGAACGAAATCCACCCTAAGGCCCGGATCAAGACGATGGGGCAGGTCTGACCATGCTGCTACGCGTATTCCACGCCAAGACCGCCTCCGAGGCGATCGCCCGGGTCGCGGCCGAGTTCGGCGAGCAGGCCGTGATCGTCGCGACCCGGGAGGACCGCAACGGAGTGAGCGTCACTGCGGCGGCACCCGATCCGGGGGTCGACCTCGAGAACCTCCTGCGCGCGGACCTTCCCGAGCCGGACACCGGCAAGGTGCATGACGTGCTGCGCTGGCACGAGGCGGACCAGGACCTGATCCAGAAGGTGCTGGCCACCATCCGGGCCGAGCGCTGCCACGACCCGGTCCAGGGACTGGGCCTGGCCTTGCAGGCGATCCTGCCATTCGCCGAACTGACGGTGCCGGCAAGGCCGCTGATGGTGGTGGGCCCGAACGGTGCAGGCAAATCGGTCACGGTGGCAAAGCTGGCTACGGCCCTGGTGCTGGCCGATCGCCGTCCCCGTGTATTCTCGACCGATTTGGCCCGAGCGGGCGGCCTCGGCCAGCTGGCGGATCTCCTGCGCCCGCTCCACCTGCAGCCATCGGGCCTGGACCCGCGAGCCTTCGGCCCCATGTCGTCGGACGGCGACGGACCGATCCTGGTCGACAGCCAAGGCATCAACCCGTTCCAGTCGCAGGAAATGATGCGTCTGGCCGAACTCGCCCACGCTCTGCGCGCCGAGATGCTCCTCGTCTTGCCGGCCGGAATCTCGGCCGGCGAGTCCGCCGACATCGTCGGCAATTTCGCAGCATTGGGTTGCCGCCGGATGGTCATTTCGCGCCTGGACAATGCACGGCGGCTGGGCGGGGTGCTGGCCGCGGCCCAGGCCGGACCGGCCTTGGCGGCCGCAGGCATCGGCCCGGTGATCGGCAGCGGACTGAAGCCGCTGACGGCGATCGGCCTGGCGCGTCTTCTGATGAGCAAGGCGGGCCAGGGAGAGGCGCCATGACCGCCGCTCGTCCCATCCTGGCGCTGGCGTCCGGCAAGGGCGGCGTCGGCCGCACCTTCCTGGCCGTCGGGATCGCCCAGGCGTTGGCCCAGGCGGGCCGATCGGTGCTTCTGTTCGATGCCGATCTCTCCGCCGCCAACGTCGATCTGCAGCTGGGGCTGCACAAGCAGGCGGATCTGGGCGACGTGGTGGCCGGCCGGGCCGCCCTGGCGGACACGCTGGTGCGGGACGATCGGACGGGCATCACCGTGGCGCCTGGGCGCTCCGGCAGCGGCACGGTCGGCCAGGCGAGCCACGCGACCCTCGATCGGCTGACCTGCGACGTCGCCGCCTTGAGTCAGGACTTCGACACGACCATCCTGGACCTTGGCGGCGGTCTTGAAGGATCCGTGCGCCGTTTCGCCGGCCTTGCCGACCGCGCGCTCGTAGTGACCTCAGACGAGCCGTCGGCCTTGGCGGATGCCTATGCCTTCATCAAGGTGACGCGCGACCAACCCCTGCAGCACGAGATCATCGTCAACATGGCGGAAAGCGAGCCATCCGGGCAGGCAACCTATGCGGCCCTTCGCCGTGTCTGTGTCCATTTTCTCGCCAAGCAGCCGCCGCTCCTGGGCATCGTGCATCGCGATCCGCGGGTGCCCGAAGCTTTGAAGAGCCAGACGCCGCTCCTGTCCCGTCACCCGACCAGCAAGGTCGCTCAGGACATTCTGCGCCTCGCCCGCCGGCTGATCGACCATCCCGAGCGTTCGGCGCAACCGGCATGAGCGGGTTCGCCGGCGCGGTCGTCAAGCTGGCAAAGCGGACCGTCTTCCGCCTGGGCTATCCGCTCGCCAGGGTCTGGTGGTGGGCAGTGCCGCAATCGGCCGAGGGGACGGCCGTGGCGGCCGTCAGCGGCAATCGCGTTCTGGTCGTCCGCCAGTCGTTCCGCAAGGGGCTGGGACTTGTGGGTGGTGGCCTGCGGCCAGACGAGCGGCCGGCCGCAGGCGCCGCTCGCGAGCTGGCCGAAGAAACAGGCCTTCGGCTCGCGCCCGACCGGCTCCACCCGGAGGGCAGCATCAAGCTGGTTCACGAATGCCGGCGGCTGCGGGTGCACCTGTTCACCGTTGGCTTCGATGAACCACCGGTTCTTCAGCTGGACGGCGCCGAGGTCATCGCCGCAGACTGGATGGACACCGAGAGCCTGCGTAGGCGGCCGGATCTCCATCCGGTTCTCGCGACCTGGCTGTCGATGCGCCGCACGGCGCCGGCACTGGCGACCGCGGCGCAAGAACCCTCGGCCGGGCCCCCAAACGGCCTGCAGCCGTCGGCGATGATCAGTGCCGGCCACCCTCGGGAGGATCCAGGCGCTGGGTGAGGGTGTCATCCAGGTCGCCGCCCAAGGCTACCTCGATCAGCCGGAGCGGCGTGTCGGCCGGGTTGGACAGGCGGTGGACGGCACCGGCGGGGACACTGACCACGGCACCCGGCTCCAGATGCTGCAGGTCCTCGTCCAGTTCCACCGCGGCCTCGCCGGCGACGATGATCCAGTGCTCGCTGCGCCCCGGATGGCGCTGCCGTGACAGGCGGGCGCCCGGGTCGACGCACAGCTCCCGCACCCGGAAGCCCGGTCCTTGCGCCAGCGCGGTGAGCTTGCCCCACGGGCGGACCTCGCTGGCATGCACCGTGGCCTCGCGCCGGTTGGCGGAGGCCAGCAGGGACACCAGCGTCTTGATCTGCTCGGACTGGACGCGGTCGGCCACCAGCACGGCATCGGCGGTCTCGACCACCACGAGGTCGGACACGCCGGCCAGCGCCACCAGACGCCGTTCGCTACGCACCAGGTTGTTGTGGGCGTCCTCCAGCAGGACGTCGCCCGTCGTGGCGTTGCCGTCGTGATCGCGATCCATCAGCTCCCAGATCGCCTGCCAGGAACCGACGTCCGACCATTGGGGATCGCAGGGCACGCAGACCACGCGCTCGGAACGCTCCATCACCGCCTTGTCGATCGGCACGGAGCGGACGGCGGCCCAGCGCGCTGCCTCGGGCACGATGGCGGGCGCCTGCTCCCCGGCCGCCAGCGCCGCCTTCGCATCTTCGACCAGTTGTGGCTCGAAACGGGCAAGCTCGGCCAGGAGCCGGTCGGCGCGGAACAGGAACATGCCGGAGTTCCAGACATGCCCGCCCGCCTTCAGCATGGCCTCGGCCTCGTCGCGCGGCGGCTTCTCGACGAACCGGTCGACCTTGAGCACGGATGCCAGCACGGGATCGGCCGCACCCAGGCGGATATAGCCATAGCCTGTCTCCGGCCGGGACGGGCGGATCCCGAACGTCACCAGGTCGCCGCGGGCGGCCGCGAGCGCGCCGGCCCGAACCGCCTCCAGCAAGGCGTGCTCGTCCTGGATCAGATGATCCGAAGGGCAGATCCACAGGACCGCCTCGCCCTGGTTTCGCTCGACGGCGATCAGGGCCGCCAGGGCGATCGCAGCGGCGGTATTGCGGCCGGACGGTTCCAGGACGAGGCCCGACCTCAAGCCCGGGTCGATCTCCGCCAGCTGCCGACCGATCAGGAAGGCCTGGGCGGCCGCTCCGATCGTCAGGACATGGTCGGGCCTCGCCACAGCCAGCGCACGACGGATGGTCGCCTGCAGCAGCGATTCGTCGCCGAAGATCTCGACCAGATGCTTGGGATAGGCGCTGCGGCTGATCGGCCAGAGCCGGGTACCGGAGCCGCCGGCCAGGACGACGGGAACGAGGACGGGATTACCCATGGGCAGCCTGATCCGATCTGAGATGCTGGCCCGGCGCTAGACGACGCCACCGGTCCGGGTCAACCGACAGAATGCTGCAGGACAGCATAGGATGCCCGGCCGGATCCCGCTATGGCGCCACGACCAAGTCGACCTTGCTCTCCGCCAGGGCCGCGGCGAGCTCCGGCGGCGGGAGTTCGTCGGTGACCACCATGTGCGCATGCGACAATGGGCCGATATCAGCGAAGGAGTCGTGGCCGAACTTGCTGGAATCCACCAGGACCATGGTGCGCTTGGCGGTCTTGATCATGTCGGCGATCATCACCGCCTCGGCGATCGAGGTGGTGGACAGCCCCCGCTCAGCACTGATGCCGCCGACGCCGATCAGGGCGGTGTCGACATTGATGCCGGCCGCGAACGCGAAGCGCACCTCGCCCACCGTCACCTGCGCCTCGTTCCGGTACTGCCCGCCCATCACATAGATGTCGCGGCACGCCTCGGCCGGCAGGACCTGCGGCACGGCCAGGTTGTTGGTCACGATCGTCAGGTTGCGGCGGGCGCCGAGTTCGGCCGCGACGGCACGGGTCGTCGAGCCGCCGTTGATCAGGAGCGTCTCGCCATCGCTGATCAGGCCGGCGACGGCCCGGGCGATGCGGGCCTTTGCGGTCTTCTGCCGCACCAGGCGCTCGGCGAACGGCGTGTCCTGGGTGACGAGGTCGCCGGACGCGACCGCACCGCCATGGGTGCGGGCGAGAAGGCCGCGCTCGGCAAGATGGTCGAGGTCGCGCCGGACGGTATCGACGGAAATGTCGAACAGGCTGGACAGCTCGGTGACGGTCACTTGGCCGCGGGCACGGACCAGCCGCACGAGCTCGGCCCGGCGCTTGGCCGGCAGGGTGTCGCGGAGGTCGGTCTCGCTCACCGCGCCGCTCCGTGGATGGGATGGATCATGCTCCGACCTTAGCTGGGATCGCTTGACGCCGCCACCGGCCAACCGGTAGATTTCCGCTGAAAGATGCAAAAAGCGGCACGAAGCCGCGTCCGATGCCGGCATCAATGCGGCACGAGAACAACAACGGCGTCGTCCAGCGAAGACGACAATCAGGGAGCTGAAGATGTCCGATCCGTCGATGTCGAAGACCCCTTCTCCGACCGTCGTCCCCCAGGAAGGAAGTGCGCTTGATCGCCGCGGGCTCATCCGCAGTGCCGGCGCTGCGCTCGGTGCCGGCGCGCTGCTGGCCTCGGCACCCCGCCCTGCACGCGCGCAAGGTCGCACGGAGATCACGTTCGCCAGCGCCAAGTTCTTCGGCAAGCACGGCATCGGCCAGATCGTCGACGAGTTCAACCAGTCGCAGGAACGGGTGCACGTCACCTTCCTGGAGCTGCCGCCGCCCAGCGCCTCGACCGAAGTCCACCAGGCCCTGGTCCAGCAGCTGGCGCGCCGCAACGGCTCGCCCGACGTGTTCACCCAGGACATCGTCTGGATCGCCGAGTTCGCGGCAGCCGGCTGGGCAGCACCGCTGGACGACGCCATCAATGCCGCCGCGCGCAAGAAATATTTCGATGGCCTGGTCGCTGCCTGCACCGTAAGTGGCAAGCTCACCGCCCTGCCCTGGATGGTCGATTCGGGCATGCTCTACTACCGGACCGACCTGCTCCAGGAGATCGGCGCCAAGCCGCCCAAGACCTGGATGGAGCTGGTCGACAGTTCGAAGAAGGTCATGGAGGCCGGCAAGGCGCGCTTCGGCTTCCTGTGGCAGGCCAAGCAGGCCGAGGTCCTGGTCTGCGACCTCGTCTCGTTCATCACCTCCAATAACGGCGCGATCCTGGGTCCTGACGGCAGGACCGTGACGGTCAGCTCGCCCGAGGTGGTCGAGGCCGTGCAGTTCATGCACGACACCATCTACACCCACAAGATCACGCCCCAGGACGTGCTGAGCTGGGACGAGGAGCCGTCGCGCCGGCCGTTCACCGCCGGCCAGTCCCTTTTCCTGCGCAACTGGTCCTATGTCTGGAGCATCGCCCAGGACGCGTCGGAATCGAGCGTGGTCGGCAAGGTCGGCGTGGCACCGCTTCCCCATTTCGAGGGCGGGCGCAGTGCCGCTGCCCTTGGCGGCTACCAGTACGGCGTGAACGCCTCGTCGAAGAACCGCGATGCGGCGCTGGAGTTCGTGACCTGGATGTCCTCGGCACCGACCCAGTTGCGCTTTGCCACCGGCATGGGCCTGGCACCAACCCGCCCAGCCGTGTTCGACGACCCGGAGCTCGGCAAGAGCCAGCCCTTCATGCAGTCGCTCAAGGACGTGTTCGTGGGGGCCACGGGGCGGCCGGTGACGCCGAAATACGCCCAGGTGACCCTGGCCCTGCAGTCGGAGGTCAGCCGGGCCATCGTGTCCGGCGACGTCCAGGGCTCCTTGAAGGCGGCGCAGGAAAAGATCGAGAAGATCGTCGCCTGAACCCATCGTCCTGCCCCCAGCACCCCGGTCGCTCATGATGCCTGCGGACAGATGGCGACCGGCGGGCAGCCGCCCCCAGCCGGGCAGGCGATGGCGCCTGCCCGGCTGGGCCTGGCCACTCCTGTTGCTCCTGCCCACGGCGCTGACCCTGCTGGCCGTGTCGGTCCAGCCGATCCTCGAGGGCCTGTGGCTCTCCGCCCGCGACACGACCCTGATCTTCCCTGAGGATGCCTTCGTCGGCTGGGCCAACTACATCACCCTGGTCGAGGACGCCCAGTTCTGGAACGCCTGGCGCCACACCCTCGTGTTCACCGGCGCTTCCACCTTCGCCGAGACGATCCTGGGTCTCGCCATGGCGCTGGTGCTCCACGAGTGGTTCGCCGGCCGCGGCCTCGTGCGCGCCGCCATGCTGGTGCCCTGGGCGATCCCGACCGTGGTGAGCTCGAAGATGTTCGGGTGGCTGTTCGACGGCCAGAACGGGCTGGTCAACCACACGCTGATCGGCCTGGGCGTCATTGATTCGCATATCGGCTGGTACAGCGACCCCGATCGGGCGCTGCTCACCATCGTCATCGCCGATGTCTGGAAGACCACGCCGTTCATGGCGCTGCTGCTCCTGGCCGGCCTTCAGACCATCCCGCGCTCGCTGGGCGAG
>NZ_DATAGQ010000126.1:0-24991 GCF_036263595.1 Geminicoccus sp.
CCAGCAGACCTACAACCGGAGCTGGATCGTCGAGCGGCACGGCTACCGGACACCCGCCCAGGTTCGAGCCGGCCAGCTTGGTCAGATGCACATGGCCGCGTGAGCGCACATCGGTGTCTCATCATTGTGGACCGGTACACAGATCGAGCGCCCACTGGCCTGCTGGCTGCCGATGGCGCCCAAATTCCTGGCGATGATGCTGGGCGTGCGCCGGGCCGGCATTACCCTCGCGGCCGGTATTCTGCAGAAAGCGGAACTGATCCAGTACGGGAGCGGCCAGATCACGGTGTTGGACCGGCCCGGTCTGGAGGCTGCTGCCTGCCAGTGCCACCGCGCCATCTCCAACGACCATGATCGGCTGATCGAGCTCGGCGTTGGCCGCCGCTGAATGTCGCCCGACTTATGTACGTAATCGGACAGACCGGTATCGCCTCATGCCGCTAGTCGGATGCGATCCGTTTCGGAAGTGGCCTGAATGACGTCACCAACCTGCGAACAAAAGATCGTGGACCATGATGGACCTTCCGTTCAAGCGTCCGGTCCGACGGCCATGTCAAGCGAGTCGGCCGGCGCGGACGATCGAGCGGACATGGAGCGCCTGCTCGCCGAACTGGAAATCTCGCTGCAGGAAAACCGGCTGATCCGGCGGCGCTATCTGGCGCAGCTTGGCCGCTCCCGATGACATGATGCGCCGCGTGGCCGAAGCTCACTGCGCCCGACGTCCCGCAGAAGACGACGGCGAGGATGTGCCGGCTGCCGCCTGCGTCGCGGCGCCGGATCACCAATCCCACATGCACCTGTTCGACTCGTTCGCGTTCCAGCACCACCGGCTCCTCATGAAGCTCAGTAGCATTTCCGCGCTGCTGCCCGAGGACAAGGAGGCGCTGATCCGTCTGCCGATGACGCGCGGAACGATCGAGGCCGATGCGGATGTACAGCGGGAGGGCGACCGGCCCTCCACCTGTAGCCTGCTCCTCGACGGGTTTGCCTGCCGCTACCGGCTTGTGGCGAATGGCGAGCGGCAGATCATGTCATTCCACACGCCGGGCGACATTCTCGACCTGCAATGCCTTCACCTCGGAGTCACGGACCATGGCATCGCCGCCCTGGTGCGCTGCGAGGTCGCCTTCATCCCGCACGCCATGCTCCACGACCTGATGCTCCGCCACCCGCGCCTGGCAGCGGCGCTGTGGCGCGATACCCTCATCGACGCAGCGATCTTCCGCGAGTGGATTGTCGGCCTTGGCCGGCGTACCTCCTATAGCCGGATCGCCCATCTGTTCTGTGAGCTCTGCTACAAGCTGAAGATCGTGGGCCTTGCCGATGACCAGAAATTCGAGCTGCCGATCACGCAGGCGGAACTTGCCGACGCTCTTGGCCTTACCAGTGTCCATGTAAACCGGGTCATCCAGCAGCTCAGGGCTGACGGGCTGATCCGGTTGCGCGACCGCACCCTCACAGTGCTGGACTGGAACGGCCTGAAGCATGCCGGGGAATTCGACCCGGTCTACCTGCACCAGGACCACGCCGGCTAGGATGGCCGATGCCCTTGAGCTTCCAGGACCTGCTGATCGACACGGGCAGCCCGGATGAGGATGGCCGCCTCGTCTTCGCCGACGGGCGCCTGATCGCGGTGCTGGTACGTCTCTCCGAACAGCATGGACATTGGGCAGGGCACTGGTTCGTCGAGGTCGCCTTCGGGCGGCTGGGCGGCAGGACCCGCGCCGCTGTTTCCCGACTTCGGGCAGGCACAGCTGTGGATGGAGGAACGGCTGCGCTAGGAGCTGGCGTTGGACCGTACTCGATCCCGCGGATTTGCATGCGGCACACGCCAGGATCCGGACGATCTGCCTCTCGACCGCGCCAGGAACGGACTCGACGGCGAAGCGGGCCGGCACCTTCAAGGCCTGTCTGACGAGGCTCCTGTCACACCGGCTCGATACCGCCCGGATCGGCCGAAGCGGGACCGGCCAGGGCTTTCCCGGACCGCCCCCGCGATCGTCGAATGGCTGCATGCCTGCCGCGTCAAGCCGTCAGTCTGGCGGCGATGACGCACACGGCATGCTCCGTGATCCGCTGCCGGTCGGATGCGGACGCGCCCCGGTCGCGCAGGCCACGATCACAGACGTTGCGAGCGGCGGCACAGGCGAGCAGCGCCTGCCTTTCACCCTTGTTCTCGGCTGCCCGGACCGCGGATTCGCAGAGCCGGGTCATCGCCACGTTGACTGGCATGAATGGGCCAGTACCGAGCATCAATTCTTGCTCGATCGCATGAATTTCTGCTTGCATTGTCGTGTCCAACTTGGCCTCCACTTGCCTCGACCATACCGAGGACGATGATAGGGAGAGAAGCCGACAACAGCGGGGCAACACGAGGGTTGCGTCAGTGCGGCATGAAACTTTCAGAAAACGGCAGACCCTTGGGTCGCGGAGCGATGATGGGCGATGGCAAGCCGGTCGGCCCCGGCAGATCGTCACCCAACCACGCCCGCACATGTCCGCGGGCACGGTCTGGCGCCGGGGCAACGCCCGGAACGTCAGCAAAACAGGATCGCCCGGCGGCACAGGCCGTGCCGCCGCAGCGACCATGGAGCAGCGGTTGGAGATGCGGTCGAGCCGATCGACATCGTCCTATGCTGCCGTGCAGATCGCCATCGTCTGCGGCAAGTGTTCAATGCGGCCTTCGAGATGCATTGTCTGTACGTTTTGGTACCCAGGTACCTACGACCGACTGGATCGGTGCTACCCTGCCGCTTACCGACGGAGGAATGGCGCGAGGGTGGGGAACTGCCGTGGCCACCCTGGGATACATGGCGTGTCGCCCTGCCCGCGGTGCCGAGCAGGTCGCTCGGTTTGGAACACTGGCGAATGAGACGGACGCGCCCGGATCAGGTTTTCCCTGCCCGCTTGGCCCCCGAATCTTCTAGCTGGCGCAGACCATATTCTTCTTGCCGTGACGTACCAACCGCATGGACATGACCAACAACTTTCCGGTTATCGCCACGCTGGTGCGGCACGCGGCGATACCAGGCCGGCGGCGGTACATCGACTGGACCGGGAGGGTAGGATCGGACCGGACACACTCGGCGGCGAACCCAGGTGAGGATCGCCATCACGGGGGCTGTCGACTACCGCTTGGCTCTTTGTCCTGGCGGGGGAATGGAAGGGACGGGCCTGCAGATCCGCCCGCCAGCCGAACGAAAAGCTGGTGCCGCCTGGGTGACTCGAACACCCGACCTACGCATTACGAATGCGCCGCTCTACCAACTGAGCTAAGGCGGCCCCGGCAGGGGCGGTTGGTATATGGTGATGCGGTCGGCGTCAACATCCCGACCGCCCGGATGCAATCAGGCCGGGGAGTGGACCCGGTCGGACTCGCTCAAGACCAGCATGGTGTGGGGCGGCTCGGCCGGGGCGGCGAGGGCGGTGACCTTGGGTGGGGTCGTCCAGCGCAGCGTGTCGAAGCGGCCGCTGGGCCCAAAAGGCTGCCATTGCGCCAGGACGGCACCGGTCTCCTCGTCCACCCAGGCCGGGTCCGGCGGTGCGTCGACGGCACGGCCGAGCCATTCCTGGATGCGCTCGCCCGACATGCCGGTCGAGCGCTCGACCTCCGCCATCAGGCGGAAGACCCGCGAGGTCGGCTCGAGCTGGAGGGCGCGCTCAAGGAGCTCGCGCGCCCGGTCCCAGTCATGGGCGTTCATGGCCTGCTCGGCCAACGACAGATGCGCCTCGACATGGTTGGGCTGCAGGTCGAGCAGGCGCTGGCAGCGTGACAGCTTCTCGGCCGGCGTCTCGGTCGGCACGAGCGCGGCATAGGCCTTGGCGACCAGCGGGTGGGGACTGGCGCCCCAGGCGCGCTCCAGGATCTTGCGGGCCTCGCTGGTCTTGCCGAGCCGCCGAGCAACGTCCGAGGTGACCAGGGCTGCCGGGGCGAAGCCGGGCTCCAGGTCGCAGGCGCGACGCCCTTCGCGGATTGCCTCGCGCAGCCGGTCGCGCTCGACGGCGTCCACCGCCAGCATGTGGGAAAGGACCGCACGGCGCCGGTTCAGCACCGGCGGCTCCAGCATGCGCAGGCGCTGCATGTCCTCCAGCATCGTGATGGCGTCGCGCCACCGGTTGGTGCGGGTGAACAGGTCGAAGGAGGTCTGGACGACCCAGGGGGCGGCGGCATGCTTGCGCCTTGCCATGCCGAGATAGCCCAGCGCCTCGTCATAAGCCTGCCGGCGCATCGAGCCGGTGAGCAGCCCGCGGATCGCGAGCAGCTCCGTGGCCGGGTCGTCCAGCATCTCGCGATACTGCGCCTCGGCCAGGTCTTCGCGGCCCTCCAGCAGGGCCGTCTGCGCCGTCAGGACGCGGACCGCCGGGTTGTCCGGGATCAGGCGCTGGGCCTGGCGGGCATGGCCACGGATCCCGGCCGGATCGCCGGCGGCGGCCGCCACCAGGCCCATCGACAGTTCCTGCCAGCCTTTCAGCTCGCGGGTGCGACGGCGCCAGCCGCGATAGCGGCGCGGCGCGTGCGAGATCCACCGATAGATTTCGATCAGGATCGCGAGGATCAGGGCGGCGGCACCGATGCCGAGGACCAGCATGCCCAGCCGCATCTCGATCAGCCGGTCGCCGACCTCGATCGCGACGCGGCCGGGATGGTCGGCGAGCCACGCAGCTCCCGAGGCGATCACCAGGGCTGCGACCAGGAAAAAGACCAGACGGACCATGGTGATCGTTTTCTTCGGCTCGGCTGCGGAGAAGGAGGTGCGGGCGGGGTAGGGCTTGAAGGTCAGCTCGGGCGCACGAGCAACTCGCCCAGGTGCTGGCGCAGGATCTCGGCCGCGGCCTCAGCGTCGGCCCGTGCCTTGGCCCGATCGAGCCAGGCCGCCACCGGCTCGCGCTCTGCATCGGGCCGCGCCGACACCGTGGCGATGGCACCGGCAAGATCGCCCGCAGCCAGCTGGCTGGCTGCGTCGTTGCCTTCGCCTCCGCCCTGCGTCGCCGCCGGCGCGCCATCGCGCCGCTTCACCTGCACGAGGCCCATGATGTTGGCTCGGGTCTGCTCAACCCAGTCGCCCGAACTGGCGGTGGTGCCGCCCTCGTCCAGCTGGCCAAGCTCGGCCAGAAGCTGCTCGCGGGTCGCGACGCCACGCGGGGCGGATGTCCGGAGCAACTCGGCAGCGCGGGCCAGCGCCGGATCGTCACCGGCCGACGACTCCAGCACGGCCTGGGCAGCAGGGAAGGCCGCACCGTTCTCCAGGGCCTGGTTGACATCGGTCAGCGCCACGGCGGTGGCCACGCCCCGCTCGTCCTGGTCCAGCTGTCGGGTCACCTGCTCCTGCACGGCGGCCACCCCAGCCTTGGCGGACTCCACGGCCGCGGCCGCCTTGGCAGCCGCCTCGGCAGCAGTCGCTTCGGCAGCGCCCAGCTGGCTGGACTGGCTGGCGACGGCGGACTGAAGAGCGGCGATGGTCGCCTCGAGCTGGGCCAGGCTGGCGAACCTGGCGCTCATGGCGGTATCGTTGGCGGCCAGACGATCGGCCAGCTGCTGGGTCCGCTCGTTCAGCCGACGCTCGATCTCGGCCTGGGCGGCGGTGAGCGTGTCGACCCGGCGCGAGGTGGCATCATGCACCGAGGTCATGTCGTCGACCCGGCTGCCGAGCTGGGTGGCGAAGGAACGTACGTCCTCTGCATTCCGGGTGGCCGCGTCGACCGCGGCCTGGAGCGGCCCGAGGTCCGGCATCTGCGGCTCCGGCTTCTCCTCCAGCGTCTGGATCCGCTGGGCGAGCTGCTCCTGCCCCGTCTCCAGGTTGGAGAGATCGACCGATGCCAGCCGCTGCGCTGTCTCGTCGACCTTGCCGCTCAGCGCCGACAGATCCGCCTGCACGCTGTTCAGCTTGTCCGCGAGCTCGCCCGTCGTATCTCGCAGGCCAGCGAATGGCTGGAGCTGCTGCTCCGTCGCGGCCACGCGCTGTTCGAGCTGCGAATCGGTCTGCAGGGACGCCAGGCCCTGGTCGATCCTGCCCTGCACATAGTCGGGCAGCACCAGGAACCCCACGGCCAGCGCAATGGCGGCGCCGATCACGCCACCCACCAGCGCGGCGGTCAGCCGCCGGAAGCCCGGCGCTTTACGCGGCGAGCCGGGCTTGTGCTCTTCGGCGGTGCTCTCGATCACGTCGGCCATGTGTCTTCCTGGACAGCAATTTGACGGAGAACGGCTGGCACGGGCGGAATGTTCCCGCGGCACGCACCGGGCGCCGTTCAAGGCAGGATGGGGCTATCATCGGTCGCCGGGGGCTTCAAGCAGGTCGAGCAAGGCCATCTCGTCCGGCCGAGTGGCCACCAGGACACGGCCGAAACGCTCGGCGTCGATGGCCACCGCCACGTTGGCGGAGAGGCAGAGGGCTTGAACGCCGCCCAGATCGAGCCCTCCCGCCAGCGCAAGGAAGAGCGAGGCCGTGCGCGGCGAGAACAGCAGCACCTGCCCGATCCGCCTGTTGCGCAGGGCCTGGACGGTATCCGGCTGCAGCGCCTTGGACGGCCGAGCGCGGTAGGTCGTGATCCGCTCTACCCGGAACCCGTGCGCCTGGAGCCGGTCGCCCGGTTCGGCACGCACATCGCTCCCGGCCAGATGCAGGATCGCACCTGCGCGCGGGTCCAGCCTGTCGATGATGACCTGGGCGAGCCCTGCTCCGTCGCCCGGCCCGACCGTCAACTGGTCTCCGCCGAACATCCCGGCCTTAGCCGCCGTGGCATCGCCCACGCAGAAGACAGGTCGTGCCGGCGAGACGGCCGCCAGGGCCGGGACGGCATGACGGCTGGTCAAGACGACGGCCTGGTAGGGGCCCGCATCGATTGGCTGGACCGGCAGTTGCTCGATCTCGAGCACCGGATCGATCAGGATGTCGTAGCCCCGCTGCTCCAGGATTCCGGCGACACGCTCGGAATCCTCCCGCGGCCGGGTGAGGAGGACACTCACCTGCCGGCACTGGCATGGTTGTGGATAGCCAGGGCATCGCCGACCGTGCGACCCAATTCGATGGGGTCGCTGCCCTCGGCCCCATGCCGATGCACTGACCGCCCGTCGGGCGAGGCCACCAGACCTTCCAGCCGGTAGCTTCCCTCGCCGGTGGCCACCGCCAGGCCGGCGATCGGGGTGCGGCACGATCCATCCAGCACGGCCAGCATGGCGCGCTCGGCGGTCACGCAGGCGCTCGTCAGCGGATCGTCCAGCCTGGCCAGGAGGTCGCCGACGATCCGATCGCCGACCCGCGCCTCGATACCGATCGCCCCTTGCGCCACTGCCGGCAGCATCACGGCAGGATCGAGCGGCTGGGCCGGCACATCGTGCATCCCCAGGCGGTCCAGCCCCGCCTTCGCCAGGAAGGTCGCCGCGACATCGCCCCGTTCGAGCTTCGCCAGGCGGGTCTGCACGTTGCCGCGAAACGGCACCACCTGCAGGTCCGGCCGGAGGGCCAGCAGCTGGGCCTGCCGCCGCAGCGAGGCCGTCCCGACGACGGCGCCCTTGGGGATCGCGTCGATATCCTCATAGGGACCGATCAGGAGGTCGCGAACGTCCGCGCGCGGCAGCAGGGCCATGATGGCCAGCCCGTCCGGCAGGATCGTCGGCATGTCCTTCATGGAATGGACGGCGAGGTCGATCTCCTTGGCGTAGAGCGCTTCCTCGATCTCCTTGGTGAACAGGCCCTTGCCACCGATATCGGCCAGCGGGCGGTCGAGGACGCGGTCGCCGGTGGTCTTGATCACCCGGATCGCGACCGCATCCTCGATCGCGAGATCGGGCAGGATCGAGAACAGCGCTGCGCGGACGATCTCCGCCTGGGCCAGGGCCAGGGGAGAGCCGCGCGTGCCGATGGTGAGCCGGATCGGGCTGGTCATGATCTCGCAGGCGACGTAACGCAATTTCGCCGACTAGGGGTTGGCCGGAGTGCATTCAATTGGCAAGCGTCGTCCTGGGAATCGAGACGTCATGCGATGAAACCGGCGTGGCGCTGGTGGATGGTGATCGACGGATCCTGGCGGAAGCCGTGCGTACCCAGCTCGACGAGCACGCCCTCTATGGCGGGGTCGTGCCGGAGATCGCCGCGCGCGCCCATGTGGAAAGCCTGGATCGGCTGATCGCCAGCGTCATGGCCGATGCGGGCCTGGACTTTCCCGACTTGGCTGCGGTCGCCGCCACGGCCGGACCCGGCCTGATCGGCGGCCTGCTGGTCGGGCTGACCACGGCCAAGGCCATCTGCCTGGTCCACGATCTGCCGCTGATCGCCGTCAACCACCTGGAAGCCCATGCGCTCACGGCCCGGCTGACGGACGACGTCACGTTCCCCTACCTGCTCCTGCTCGTCTCGGGCGGGCATTGCCAGCTGGTCCAGGTCGACGGCCTCGGCAACTATCGCCGCCTCGGCACGACCGTGGACGACGCGCTGGGTGAGGCGTTCGACAAGGTCGCGAAGATGCTGGGGCTGGGCTTTCCGGGTGGGCCGGCCGTGGAGCGGGCCGCCGCCAGCGGCGATCCCACGCGGTTCCCATTCCCCCGGCCGATGCTGGGTCGCCCCGGCTGCTCCTTCTCGTTCAGCGGCCTGAAGACCGCGGTCCGCCAGACCGTCCTGGCCTTGGGCGAGGAGGCGGCCGCGTCCATCCCGGACATCTGTGCCAGCTTCCAGGCAGCCGTGGCGGAGACCGTGGCGGATCGGACCAGGCAGGCGATCGGCCTGTTCCGCCAGAATCATCCGGACGTGTCCACCTGCCTGGTCGTTGCCGGCGGCGTGGCCGCCAACGGCGTGCTGCGGGCGGCGCTCAAAAGCGTGGCCGCCGCTAGTGGCGCGACCCTGGTGGTTCCGCCGCCCAGGCTCTGCACCGACAATGGCACCATGATCGCCTGGGCCGGCATCGAGCATCTGCGCGAAGGCCATGTGGCCTCCCTCGATACGCCGGCCCGGGCCCGCTGGCCGCTGGATCCGGATGCGGAGCCGGCGCTCGGCGGCGGTGCGAAAGGAGCCAAGGCCTAGCGCCGGCTCAGGCCGCCGCCAGCCGCTCCTGCCGGGGCGTCTTGCCGTACATCTGGCGGTAGCAGGTCGAGAAATGCGAGGCCGACACGAACCCGCAGGCGCAGGCCACGTTCATGATCGGCAGGTCAGTCTGGTAGAGCAGGTGCCGCGCCCGCTCCAGCCGAAGCTCCAGGTAGTACTGTGCGGGCGTGCGCCCCAGATGCTTCTTGAACAGCCGCTCCAGCTGGCGGCGGGACATGCCGACATAGCCGGCCAGCTGGTCCTGCCCGAGCGGCTCCTCGACGTTTGCCTCCATCAGCTCGATCGCGAGGATCAGCTTGGGGTGGTGCACCCCGAGGCGCACACGGATCGGCATGCGCTGGCGGTCATCGGCACTGCGCACCCGGTCCAGGATGCACTGCTCGGAGACGCGCGCAGCCAGTTCGTCGCCATGGGAGGCGCCGATCCGCTGCAGCATCAGGTCAAGGGCCGCCGTGCCGCCAGCACAGGTGAACCGGCCCCGGTCGATCTCGAACAGGTCGGCCGTGACGTTGACGTCCGGGAACGCCTCGACGAAGCCCGGGATGTTCTCCCAGTGGATCGTGCAGCGATAGCCCTCGAGCAACCCGGCCCGGCCGAGGATGTGCGCACCGGCGCAGACCGAGCCGATATGGGCACCGCGCCGGTCAGCCCAGCGCAGCCAGGCCAGCACTTCCTTGTCCTGGTAGCGTTCGGAGTGGAGGCCGCCGCAGACGACGATGGTGGGCGGCGGACTGGACGAGATGTCGAACCTGCCCATCGGCAGGTCGGCCGACACGTTGATGCCGAGCGAGGACTGCACGGGGTTGCCGTCCTTGCTCAGGATCACCCAGCGGTACAGTTCCCTTCCCGCCATGCGGTTGGCGATGCGCAACGGCTCCAGGGCGCTGGAAAAAGCGATCATGGTGAAGCTCGGGACCAGCAGGAATGCTATGGTCTCGGGCTGCGCCTGCGCCTGGTCGCTCATGGTCACCCGTCCGGACAAGGGTCTTTCCCATCCACATCACGACGCTCGCACTTTCGTGGATGCGACACAAGTGCGTCCTGCGCCGGATTGGTTCGGACGGTTCGATGACAAGGGCTGCGGCACCCCGTCGCGCTGTGGCGCGCGACGTCGCGCGGAGGCAAGCGCCGCGTACTGTATCGCTAGACGGCGGCCACCGCGCACCGCTACTCCTCCGCCGGATCGGCCCATCTCACGGCCGATGGACCAGCACGACCAGAGCATGACCCGTTTCTCGATCTTCTCGCTAGCGAAGAACGCGCTCTCCGGCCACGCCAACTGGCCGGAGTATTGGCGCTCGCCGGAGCCGAAGCCTGCCTACGACGTCGTGATCATCGGCGGCGGCGGGCATGGCCTGGCCACGGCCTATTATCTCGCCAAGGTGCACAAGATCACCAACGTGGCGGTGATCGAGAAGGGCTGGCTGGGTGGTGGCAACACCGGCCGCAACACCACGATCTGCCGCTCCAACTACCTCTATGACGAGAGCGCTGCTCTTTATAACCACGCGATGAATCTGTGGGAGGGGCTGTCCGCCGAGCTGAACTACAATGTCATGTTCAGCCAGCGCGGTGTGCTCATGCTGGCCCACAACACGCACGACATGCAGGTCGCAAGGCGGACGATCTACGCGAACCGCCTGAACGGCGTGGACAACGAGATCCTGACGCCCGAGCAGGCCAAGGAATTCTGCCCCCCGCTCAACATCGAGAACCTGCGCTACCCGGTCATGGGCGCGGCGCTGCAGCGTCGCGGCGGCACGGCCCGCCATGACGCGGTCGCCTGGGGCTATGCGCGTGGCGCCGACACGATGGGCGTCGACATCATCCAGAACTGCGAGGTCACCGGCATCCGGGTCGAGCAGGGCAGGGCGGTCGGCGTGGAGACCAGCCGGGGCTTCATCAAGGCCGGCCGGATCGGCTGCGTCGCTGCCGGCCATTCCTCGGTGGTGGCCGCGATGGCCGGGATCAGCCTGCCCTTGGAAAGCTACCCGCTCCAGGCGCTGGTGTCCGAGCCCGTGAAGCCGGCCTTCCCCTGCGTGGTCATGAGCAACACGATCCACGCCTATATCAGCCAGTCCGACAAGGGCGAGCTGGTGATCGGTGCGGGCACCGACCAGTACATCTCCTACTCTCAGCGCGGCGGCCTCCAGATCATCGAGCACACGCTCGAAGCGATCCTGGAGCTGTTCCCGATGTTCTCGCGGATGCGGATGCTGCGCTCCTGGGCCGGCATCGTCGACGTCACGCCCGACCGCTCGCCGATCATCGGCAAGACGCCGGTCGAGAACTTCTTCATCAACTGCGGCTGGGGGACGGGCGGCTTCAAGGCGACACCCGGCTCCGGCCACGTCTTCGCCCACACGCTGGCTACCGGCGAGCCGCACCCGATCAACGCGCCGTTCTCCCTGGACCGGTTTATCAACGGCCGGCTGATCGACGAAGCGGCCGCGGCCGCGGTGGCCCACTGAGGCAAACAGATGCTCCTGATCACCTGTCCCCATTGCGGGCCGCGCGCCGAGACCGAGTTCCGCAACGGCGGCGAGGCCGGCATCGTCAGGCCAACCAACTCCGCAGCCATGTCCGACCAGGACTGGGCCCGCTACGTGTTCTCCCGCGACAACCCCAAGGGCCGCTTCCACGAGCGCTGGCTCCATGCCCAGGGCTGCGGCCGCTGGTTCACGGCCGTGCGCTCGACGGTCACCGACGAGTTCGAGAGCTTCCACAAGGTGGGCGACCGCGTGCCCGGGGATCATCGATGAGCCAGAAGGCGCGCATCAGCCAGGGCGGCCGGATCGATCGCGGCAAGGCCATCCGCTTCACCTTCGACAACAAGCGCTATGAGGGCCATCCCGGCGACACGCTGGCCTCTGCCCTCTTGGCGAACGGCGTCCACCTGGTCGGCCGCTCATTCAAGTACCACCGCCCGCGCGGCTTCCTCAGCGCCGGTGCGGAGGAGCCGAATGCGCTCGTCCAGCTGGAGATGGGCAACGGCCGCAGCGACCCGAACATGAAGGCCACCCAGGTCGAGCTGTTCGACGGCCTCGTCGCGGAGAGCCAGAACCGCCGAGGCTCGCTGCGCTTCGACCGGACGGCAGTGAACGACCGCCTCGCCCCGTTCCTGCCGGCCGGCTTCTACTACAAGACCTTCATGTGGCCGCGCTCGTTCTGGAAGAACGTCTACGAGCCACGAATCCGCGAGGCGGCTGGCCTCGGCAAGGCGCCCACCCGGCCCGATCCCGACCACTATCTGCACCGGCATGTTTGGGTCGACGTGCTGGTCGTCGGCGCCGGCCCGGCCGGAATCGCCGCAGCGCTGGCCGCCGCCCGCACCGGTGCCCGTGTCATCCTGTGCGACGAGCAGCCGGAGGTCGGCGGATCGCTGCTGTCCGAGAGCGGCCGCAACGTGACGATCGACGAGGTGCAGCCGCTAGACTGGCTGAACCGCGCCCGTTCCGAGTTCCCGCAGCACCCCGAGCTGACCGTGCTGACCCGCACGACCTGCTTTGGCTACTACGACCACAACTATCTGGGCCTCCTGGAGAAGGTCACCGACCACCTCGCGGACCTGCCTGCTCACCTGCCGCGCCAGCGCCTCTGGAGGGTGCGGGCCAAGCAGGTCGTGCTGGCCGCCGGTGCCATCGAGCGTCCCCTGGTGTTCCCGGACAACGACCGGCCGGGTGTGATGCTGGCCTCGGCCGCGCGCACCTACCTGAACCGCTATGGCGTTCTGGTCGGGCGCGAGATCGTCGTGTGCACCAATGACGACAGTGCCTACGATACGGCCCTGGACCTGCATGCGGCCGGCGCCAAGGTGACGGTCGTCGACCAGCGCCACATCCCGACCGGCGAGCGCGTCGTCCAGGCGCAGACGGCCGGCATCACCATCCTGCGCGGCAACGGTCCGGTCGGCACGCAGGGCCGCTTCCGGGTCTCGCAGGTCCATGTCCAGGCCCTGGACGAGCAGGGCCGGCCGATCATGGGCCGCGTCCAGCCGCTCTCCTGCGACGCGCTGCTGATGTGCGGCGGCTGGAACCCGAGCGTCCACCTGTTCAGCCAGAGCCGGGGCAAGGTCCGCTACGACGAGGCCCTCTCGACCTTCGTACCGGGCCAGGGCCAGCAGCAGGAGCGCTCTGCCGGTGCCTGCAGGGGTTCCTTCAGCCTTGAGGCGGCGCTGGCCGAGGGCCTGGCCGCCGGGACGGAAGCGGCCCTGGCGGCAGGCTTCGAGGCCTACGACACGCCCACGCCGGTGGTCACCGAGCCCGTATCCGGCCCGCACGAGCCGATCTGGCTGTTCGAGGGCGACCAGGCGGGCAGGCGGGCCTGGGTCGACTTCCAGAACGACGTGACCGCCAAGGACCTGAAGCTCGCCAACCGCGAGGGCTTCAGATCGATCGAGCACGTCAAGCGCTACACGACGACAGGCATGGCGACGGACCAGGGCAAGACCAGCAACGTCAACGCCCTGGCGATCGTCGCGGCGAACCTGTCCCAGCCGATCCCCTCGATCGGGACCACGACCTTCCGCCCGCCCTATACGCCCACGACGTTCGGTGCGTTCGCCGGCATCAACAAGGGCGACCTGTTCGACCCGATCCGCCGCACGCCGATGCATGCCTGGGCCGAGCGCCAGGGCGCGGTGTTCGAGGATGTGGGCCTGTGGAAGCGCGCCTGGTACTTCCCGAAGGCGGGCGAGGACATGCATGCCGCGGTCGACCGCGAGTGCCTGGCCGTGCGCAAGTCGGTCGGCATCTTCGACGCCACCACGCTCGGCAAGATCGACATCCAAGGCAGGGACTCGGCCGAGTTCCTGAACCGCATCTACACCAACGCCTGGTCCAAGCTCGAGATCGGCAAGTGCCGCTATGGCCTGATGCTGCGCGAGGACGGCTTCGTCTTCGACGACGGCGTCACCACCCGGCTGGGCGAGCACCACTTCCACATGACCACCACCACCGGCGGTGCCCCTGGCGTGCTTGCCTGGATGGAGAGCTGGCTGCAGACGGAGTGGCCGGACCTCCAGGTCTACCTGACCTCGGTGACCGAGCAGTGGGCGGTGATCGCTCTCCAGGGACCGAAGGCGCGCGACGTTCTCCAGTCGGTCGTCACCCGGGGCGACGTCTCCCGGGAGAACTTTCCGCACCTCTCGATGATCGAGGCGGAGGTCGCGGGCGTGCCCGCCAGGATCTTCCGGATCAGTTTCACCGGCGAGCTGGGCTTCGAGGTCAACGTCCCCGCCTCCTATGGCGAGATCGTCATCGACGCGCTGTTCAAGGCGGGCCAGCCCCACGGCATCGTGCCCTACGGCACCGAGGCCATGCATGTGCTGCGCGCCGAGAAGGGCTACATCATCGTGGGCCAGGAGACCGACGGGACGGTGACGCCGGCCGATCTCGGCATGAACTGGGCAGTGAGCAAGCAGAAGGACTTCCTGGGCAAGCGCTCGCTGACCCGTGCCGACATGAACCGGCCCGACCGCAGGCAGCTGGTAGGCCTGCAGAGCGTGGATCCGGCCGTCGTGCTGGACGAGGGCGCCCAGATCGTCGAGGCCAAGTCGTCGCGCATTCCCACGAAGATGATCGGCCACGTCACGTCGAGCTACCGCTCGGCTAATCTCGGCCGCTCCTTCGCCCTGGCGCTCCTGTCCGGCGGGCACGGACGCACGGGCCAGCGCCTCTGGGTCTCGCACAAGGAGGACATGGTGGAAGCCGAGGTGACGGCGCCGGTCTTCATCGATCCCGAAGGGAAGCGCCTCCATGGCTGAGCGCATCGCTGGCACGACCCATCTGGACCTGAGAGCGCGCCCGTCCACCAAGGGCGCCCAGCTGCGCCTCCTGGAGCGGCCGTTCCGCGCCAAGGTGGGCCTGCGTGGTGGGCCCGACGTTGCCCGGGCGGTCGAGCCGGTCCTGGGCTTTGCCCTGCCCAGGTCCGTCGGCCAGACCGGCTCCGGCTCCGGCGCCCACGCCTTCTGGATCGGCCCGGACGACTGGATCATCGTGTTCGAGCCGGGCATGGAGGGGCAGATCGCGGCGGGCCTGCGCGACGCCTGCAAGGGGCTGCATCATGCGGTGATCGACATCACCGAGCGGATGACCACGATCTGCCTCGAAGGCGCGCCCTTGCGCCACGTCCTGGCGGCGGGCTGCCCGCTCGACCTCCATCCGCGCGCGTTCCAGCCGGGCATGGTCCTGCAAAGCCATCTCGGCAAGGCGAACGTGATCCTGCATTACGTAGCCGGGAATGCGGATCGTCCGTTCGTGGACCTGTACACGAACCGGTCGTTTGCCGACTATGTGTGGAAGTATCTGGAAACCGCCGCGCGGGAGTTCGGCTACGAGATTGTAGCCTGATCCGCGTGGACGAGGGAGCTTGAGAGCATGAAGACCCAGGCGAGGCTCGTCATCGTGGGTGCCGGGATCGTGGGCTGTGCTACGGCCTACCATCTGGCACAGATGGGCTACACCGACGTCCTGGTCATCGATCAGGGCGATCTGCCCGAGGCCGGCGGCTCGACCAGCCATGCGCCGGGCGGCGTATTCCAGACCAACCCGTCGCGGATGATGGCGACGTTCGCCAAGTACACGGTGAAGCTGCTGAACTCGCTCGACCTGGACGGTCAGCCCTGCTTCCTGAAGGTGGGCGGCCTGGAGGTCTCCACTAGCGAGGAGCGCGACACCTACATCAAGTGGCGCTACGGCATCGCCCGCTCCTGGGGCATCCCGGCCGAGATCGTCAGCCCGCAGATGTGCCGCGAGCTTTCCCCGCTCATGGACATCTCCAAGGTCCGCCTGGGCTACTGGACGCCCACGGACGGCATCGCCAAGCCGCTGCGCGCGACCGAGGCGATGATGCGCTTTGCCAAGAGCAAGGGCGTCGTGTTCGAGCCGCGCGTCGAGGTGCTCGACGTGCTGACCGAGAACGGCCGCGTCATCGGGCTCGAAACCAGCCAGGGCCGCATCACCTGCGAGCAGGTCCTGGTCAGCTGCGGAATCTGGGGACCCCGGCTCGGCCGGATGGTCGGCGTGCCCATCCCGCTCATGCCATGCGAGCACCAGTACGCCTGGACGAACGACATCCCGGAGCTGGCCGACGCGACCGAGGAGGCGACGCATGCCCTGCTGCGCCACCAGGACAAGTCGATGTACTACCGGCAGCACAAGAACCATTACGGCATCGGCAACTACCGCCACACGCCGCGCCTGGTCGAGGCGGACGCGATCCGCAGGATCGGCCAGGGCGAGGTCATGCCATCGATGAATCCGTTCACGCCGGAGGACTTCGTCGAGGCCGAGCAGGCCACCCGCGAGCTGTTGCCGCCCGTGATGAAGGCGGGCCTGCGCGACGCCTTCAACGGCATGTTCAGCTTCACGCCCGACGGTGGGCCCGTGCTCGGCGAGAGCCTGTCGGTGAAGGGCTTCTGGGTCGCCGAGGCGGTGTGGATCACCCATGGCGGTGGCGTCGGCAAGACCATGGCCGAGTGGATCGCCACCGGCGAGCCGGAGTGGGACGTCCACGAGGGCGACATCAACCGCTTCGCCCGCCACCAGCAGACGCCCAGGTTCACCCGCCGCCGTGCCTGGCAGCAGTACAAGGAAGTCTACGACGTCATCCACCCGATGCAGCAGATGGAGGAGCCGCGCGGCCTGCGCCGCTCGCCCTTCTTCGGCCAGCAGAAGGACAAGGAGGCGGTGTTCTTCGACGCGGCCGGCTTCGAGCGGCCGCAATGGTACGAGAGCAACAGGAAGCTGCTCGCCGGCCGCAACGTGCCGAGCCGCGACGAGTGGGGCAGCCGCTACTGGTCGCCGATCCAGGGGGCGGAGCACGAGCAGGTGCGCAAGGCCGCTGGCCTGTTCGACCTGACGGCCTTCACCAAGATCAGGGTGACCGGCAAGGGAGCCGGTGCCTTCCTCCAGCGCCTGGCGGCGAACGACGTCGACAAGCCGGTGGGCAAGGTCGTCTACACGGCCATGCTGAACCAGCACGGAGGCATCATGTGCGATCTGACGATCGCGCGGATGGCGCCGGAGGAGTTCCTGGTGCTGACCGGGGGCGGCGTTGGCATGCACGATCTGGGCTGGATCCGCGCCAACGCCCCCAATGATGGCTCCGTCGCCATCGAGGATGTCACCTCGCAATACTGCGCCGTGGGCCTCTGGGGTCCCAAGGCCCGCGAGATCCTGCAATCGCTCACCGACGACGACGTCTCGCATCAGGGCCTGCCCTATTACGGCTGGAAGGACGTGCTGATCGACTACGTCCCCGCCCTGGCGCTGCGCCTTTCCTATGTGGGCGAGCTCGGCTTCGAGATCTACGCGCGCACCGAGTTCGGCGGGCAGCTCTGGGAGCTGCTAATGAAGGCCGGCGAGCCACACGGCCTGATCCCCGCCGGGGCAGGCGCCATGGACAGCCTGCGGATCGAGAAGGGCTACCGCCTCTGGGGTGCCGACATCGAGCCGGAGACGAACCCGCTGGAGGCCGGACTCGCCTGGGCAGTGCGCCTCAAGAAGGGCGACTTCATCGGCCGGACCAGGCTGCTCGACCTGAAGATGCAGCCGATGAGCCGCAAGCTCTGCTGCATGACCATCGACGATCCAGAAGCCACCCTGCTGGGCAAGGAGCCGATCTACGCCGACAACCAGGTCGTCGGCTATGTCACGTCGGGCAATTACGGCTACACGGTCGGCAAGTGGGTCGCCTATGGCTATCTTCCCACCGGCAGGGCCGAGCCCGGAACGTCGGTCGAGATCGACTATATGGGCCGGCGGTTCACGGCCGTGGTGGCGCAGGAGCCGCTGTTCGATCCGGAAGGCGCGCGGCTGAAGGCGTGAGCGACGGGCGCGGATCGAGCTGAGCCGGTTGCCGGGCCGGCTCAATCCGATCTGTTGCACCGCATTGGCGAGCTGACCACCCATGACCGAAGCCGAGCTGGAGCGGATCAGGACCTGGCTGATCGATGCCGGCATCGCCGGGCTCGGCGAGACCGATCTCCTGCATGGGTTCTGCCGCCGCTGCAACGAGGCGGGCCTGCCGCTCTCGCGCGCGGTCGCCCTCCTGGACACGCTGCATCCGATCTACGAAGGGCGCGCCTTTCGCTGGCACGCCAACTCGGCGGAGGACAGCACGCCGATCGACTATGGCCGGACCAACCAGGGCGGCGAGGCCGAGAGCAACTGGCAGCGTTCGGCCTTCTTCGAGCTGCTGGCCACCGGCGCCGCCGAATTCCGCAGCCGGATCGGCATGGGTGGCCGCACCGACCTCTCCCAGCTCGAGCAGCTGAAGGAGGAAGGCCATTCCGACTATCTCGCCATGGTCCACCGCTTCGCCGAGCAGGGCGTGATCGGCGAGATGGACTGCGCCTATTCCCACTGGGTGACGGCGCATCCGGAGGGATTCGCCGATGAGGCCCTCGACGCGTTGCGCCGCCTGGTCCCGCCGCTGGTCCTTGCGATGAAGGCGGCCGCCCTGGCCCGGATGGCCGGTACGCTGGTCGAGGTCTACCTGGGCGCCGATGCTGGCCAGCGCGTGCTGGGTGGCCGGATCCTGCGCGGCGTCGCCGACCGGATCGGTGCGGTGCTCTGGTTCTCCGACCTGCGCGGCTACACTACCATCACCGACACGGCACCACCCGAGGAGATCATCCCGCTCCTCAATGATTATGCCGAGGCGGTCATTTCGGCCATCCACGCGGCCGGCGGCGACGTGCTCAAGCTGATCGGCGACGGCACGCTCGCCATCTTCAAGGCAGACGACCCCGCTCAGGCCTGCCGGGCCGTGCTTGCCGCCGAGGCGGACCTCCGGCGGCGGATCGGCGAGCTGAACGTGCGCCGGGCCGCTCAAGGACGGCCGGTGACGACCGTCTATCTTGGCCTGCACATCGGCGAGGTCTTCTACGGCAATATCGGCAGCGAGGAACGTCTGGATTTCACCGTGGTCGGACCGGCCGTGAACGAGGTGGCGCGCATCGCCTCGATGTGCCGCTCGGTCGACCGGCACGTGCTGATCTCCTCGGACTTCGCCGATGCCACGCCGGACGAGTTGCGCGGCAGGCTGGTATCGGTCGGCCGCTTCGCCCTGCGCGGCGTCGGGCGGGCTCAGGACCTCTTCACGGTCGACCCGACGCTCCTGTAGCCGGGGCATGGGCTCGCCACGGGCGGCAGGAAGAGATCGGGCCGCATGTCTGCCGAGGGTTGACGCCGGTCGGCGTGCGCTTATCCGTGCCGCCCATGATCAAGCGGGTGGACCAGTCCCCGGCGGCAGCCGACAATCCGGTGCAGGCGGCGTTTCGCGCCGGTGTGCGTGGGGCGCCGGTCGGCCTTGCGGCATTCGGCCTGGCCGAGGACATGGCACCCTATGCCGGCGGTGCCAGCGAGGCTCTGGTGGCTGCCACGGAGCGGATGGCCGGGCTCACCGACACGCAGGGTGCCTATGGCACGGGCAGGGTGCTGCGGCGCCTGGCCATGCTGCTCGACCGGGTGGGTGCTCCGCCGGAAATCGCCCGGCAGTTCCGCGACAACCTGGCGGCCGCCGTCGTCACCAACCGGATGCGCGGGACCCAGCATGGCTGGAGCGAGGACGACACGGTGCAGATGGTGCTGGAAATGTGGGACCGGGTCTTCGGCGAAGGCGACGAGATGCGCGTCCGGCTGCAGGCGATGTTGGTGGCGGACGATCATCGTCCGGGAGCCCCAAGGAAGCGTTCCCTGTTCAAGCTGGCATGGAAACGCTGACGACAACCAGGAGACCCTCGATGAAGCTGACAGATTTCAAGGTGCTGACGTTCGACGTCGTCGGCACGCTCATCGACTTCGAGCAGGGGATCCTGGATTATATGAGGCCGATCGTGGAACGGTCGGCTCTCCAGCTGGGCGACGAGCACATCCTCGGCGCCTACGGCCGCGGCGAGGTCGTGGCCCAGGGCGAGCATCCCGATTCGCCGTTCCCGCCTCTGATGGACCGGATCTACCGCGTCGCGGCCAACGCACTCGGTATGCCTGCCGATGACGGCGAGGCCGCCGGCTTCAAGGAATCCATTCCGCGCTGGCCGGCTTTCCCGGATTCGGTGGAGGCGCTGCGTCGGCTGCGCCAGCGCTATCGCCTGGTCGCCGTGACCAACTCCGACAACTGGGCGCTGGCGCAGTTCTCCAAGACGCTGGGCGAGCCCTTCGACGACCTGGTGACCGCCGAGATGGCCGGCGCCAGCAAGCCCGACCCGCGCGTCTTCCACTTCTGCCTGGAGCGCCAGAAGGCAGCCGGCTTTGCCCAAAGCGACATCCTCCACGTCGCCCAGAGCCAGTACCACGATATCGGGGTGGCCCATCTGTTGGGCTACGCCACCTGCTGGATCGAGCGCCGCATGCACCAGGACGGCAGCGGCGGCACGCCGGCCGTCGACAAGCGTGCGGAGCCGGACTGGCACTTCGCGACGCTGGCCGAGCTGGCCGATGCGGTGGACAAGGAGGCCGGCTGACGCGCCGGCGCGTCGTCAGAACTCGTTCAGCACCTGCTTGAGCGGCTCGCTGATCGGGTTCACGACCGCGCCCTGCATGATCTCCTGCACGGTCACGTCCCGGCCATAGAGCGACTTGTTCCAGGCCGGCATGGGCACGGTGACGGTCCCGTCGATTGACAGGCCGCCGAACAGGCCCTGGTTGATCGCGAACAGGTAGATGTCCTCGCCGAAGTTCGGCGTCGTGCCGGCGCCGACGCCGGCACCGGCCGGCCCGATCGCCGCGCTGGCATCCGCACCCATCTTGAACGAGGTCGAGCTCAGGAGCTTGTCGAGCGCCCCCTTGTTCATGATCGTGTAGATCACGTCGGAGGACTGCCCGCCGATCTGCAGGCCGACGCTGCCGCCATAAAGGTCGTAGATCGCGGGTTCCGACCAGGCACCGGTCGTCGTGTCGCGGGTCAAGAGGAGGCCGCGGCCATGCGAGCCGCCCAGGATGAAGCCGAGCTTGATCTGGTCGGGTACCACCAGCACGCCATACGCATTCTGCACGTAGAGGCTGACGGTCTGCAGCACGTCCTTGTTGTTCTTGATCTCCAGGAGGGCAACCCTGGCCCGCTCCACCAGGATCTCCGCGTCGCCCTCGACGGCATGGGCCGGCCAGGCAGCCATCGCAGCAAGGCCCGAAGCCGCCGCCATGAACCCTCTACGCCGCATGCTCGACCCCCGACAAAAAACTTTGTTCATCCAGCGTTTACCTACGTGATCGCAAGTGCGCTGGCAAGTTGGCTCAGCCGGACGGAGGGCGCCGCTTCCCGTCGAACATGTTGCATTGCACCAATTCCGCGTCACACTGCCGCCACGCGTTGGCAGGGATCGTAACGCATGCTGGAAATCGTGGCCGGAACGAGCCTTGGCGCCTCTTCGGAAGCGGGTGGTTCCCCGTTGGACAGGGCCGCGGCCGCTCTCAGGAACGCCCATGAGCGGCTTGCCGCCCACCGCACCCGCGTCGAGACCGACCCGTTCACCAGCCCCATCCGCCTGATGGCGCTCGACCTCAAGCGCGGAATGGACCGCGGCGAGATCGACGTAGCGACGCTGGAGGCCATGATCGCGCGCCTGTCGACTGATGCGTTCATCGGTCGTGCCGACCGTCTGTCGGTGTACCTGGGCGAGGTGGATTTCGCCGCGAACGAGGCGACGGTCGAGCGGCTAATCCACGGCGCGGCCACCGGCCCGGACGGCGTCCGGCTGTCCGCCGAGGAGTTCGCCCACCGGGTCGGACGGATCCTCTACGGCTTCGTCTTCACTGCGCACCCGACCTTCAGCCTGTCCAACAAGCTGCAGCAGGCCATTGTCGGCCTAGCACTCACCGACGACAGGGCCAGGCGCCAGCAGATCCTGGCGGAGATCGAGCAGGTTCCGCATCGGCCCGAGCAGCGGCTCGATCTGGCCGAAGAGCTGCGCCAGTCCGTGGTCGCCATCACGAACGTGCGCATCGCGCTGATGCGGGTCTATCGCATCGTGCTGAAGGTTGCGGAGGAACTCTATCCCGAGGACTGGCGGCGAATTTCGCCGAAGCTGGCTTCGGTGGCGAGCTGGGTCGGCTACGACATGGACGGCCGCTCCGACATCCCCTGGACCGCCACGCTGGCCCACCGCCTGATCATCCAGGAGAAGCAGCTGGCCGCTTGGCATGAGGAGATCCGTGAGCTTGCCCGCTCCGTCGCGGATGACGACACGCTCGCCGCATCACTCGAACTGGTCGAAGCCCGGATCGTCCTGACCGCGGAATCGTCGCGCTCGCTGATCGAGCTGTTCCAGGCGGCCAAGCTCGAGAACGACGAGTGGTGGCAGCGTCTGGCACGTGTCAGCCGGCGCTCCCTTGGCAAGGGTGCCGGCCGCATCACCGGAGGGCAGGAACTGGCAGCCTTGGTGCAGCGGGTCCTGGACCGGGTCGAGGATCCCGCCCTGGCGCGTCGTCTCTGGCTGCTCCACGCGGACATTTCCGCCCACGGCCTCGGGCTCGCCCGCACCCATATGCGGATCAACGCGATCCAGTTGCACAACGCGATCCGCAAGACGATCGGCATGGAGCATGCGCCGGACGATCCGTCCTACCGCCAGTCTTATGTCGAGGAGGTCGCCAGGCTGATCGAATCGGTGCAGCCCGTGAGCGTCCATCTCGGCACGATCAACGGCGAAAAGGCTACCGCCAAGCGGATCTTCATGCTGGTCCACCAGATGCTGAACCTGGTGGACCGCGACGAGCCGATCCGCTTCCTGATTGCCGAGTGCGAGACGTCCTTCACCCTCCTGGCCGCCCTGTATTTCGCCAAGCTGTTCGGCGTCGAGGACCGCATCGACATTTCGCCCCTGTTCGAGACGCGGACGGCGCTGGTGCGTGGCGTGGAGATCGTGGCGGGTGCCCTCGAGGTGCCGGTCTATCGTGACTATATCCGCAAGCGCGGCCGCTTGTGCGTGCAGACCGGCTTTTCCGATGCCGGCCGCTTTCTTGGGCAGACCGCGGCCTGCTACCTGATCGAGAAGATCCGGCTGTCCCTGGCACCGCTCCTGCAAAAGCACCGGCTCACCGACGTCGAGCTCGTGATCTTCGACACGCATGGCGAGAGCATCGGCCGGGGTGCCCATCCCGGCAGCTTCCGGGATCGCTTCGCCTATTACGACACGGCGGAAAGCCGCCGCCTGTTCCGCGATGCCGGCCTGTCCGTGCGGGAGGAGACCAGCTTCCAGGGCAGCGACGGGTACCAGTACTTCCTGACCGAGCAGACGGCCTTTGCGGTGGTTACGCGAGTCCTGGAGCATGCGTTCTGCCCGGTCGAAGACCAGCCGGACCCGTTCTACGCCGAGCGGGTCTATGTCGGCGAGTTCTTCACCTCGATCGAGCAGTTCAACGAGGAGGTCATCCAGAACCGCGACTATGCGGCCCTGCTGGGCGCCTGGGGCACCAACATGCTCTGGCAGACCGGCTCACGGCCGTCCAAGCGGCAATACGATGGTGCCACCGGCCGGATGAGCCTGGATCACCCGTCCCAGCTGCGCGCGATCCCGCATAACGCGATCCTGCAGCAGCTGGGCATGCTCGCGAATACGATCGGCGGCGTCGGCCGGGCGATCGCCAAGGATCCCGAGGCCTTCCACCGCCTCTACGCAGAGAGCCCGCGCTTCCGCCGCCTGCTCGGCATGGTCGAGCATGCCTTCAAGTGGACCGATCTGGAGGTCGTGAAGGCCTATATCGACCTCTATGACCCCGGCACATGGCTGGCCCGGGCGCAGAGCCACGAGGACGATGCCCGGATCGAGGAACTGCGCAAGGTCGCGGAGATCTTCGAGCAACTGCGGCTGCACGAACGGCTGGTGCGGATCTATCGCGTGTTCCTGCGCGACTATATGGACCTGGCGCGCGCCTTGAGGGAGCACCGCCGCCGGACCCGCGACGCCGGTGCCACGCCGATCGTGGTCGACCGGACCGCCCGCGACAACATCCACCTGCTGCACGCGTTGCGGCTGGCGCTGATGCAGCGGCTGGACGTGCTGGCGGTCCACGTCCCGGACTTTTCCGACCGTCACAGCGTCAGCCATTCCGGGCTGCTGGCGAGGCTCACCCAGCTGGATGTGGAGCCGGCGCTGGATCTGCTCAAGCAGATCTTCCCGATGACCGAGCCGCAGGTGCAGACCCATGATTTCGGCGTCGAGGCAACTTATCAGAGCGAGGAAAGTCAGAGCTACAGCCAGGAGCACGCGCTGATCTTCGAGCCCATCGACCGGCTCTACACGCAGATCCGACGGATCGGCAGCGCGGTGGTTCATCACCTCGGTGCCGTGGGCTGACCGGGCCATGCTCCCGTAGGGAGCAGGCCAGGCCCTGCTGCTCAGGGCTGAAGCGGGCGCTGCCACCAAGCCCCTGTCACCAGCGGCGAGAGCCGTTCATGCAGGTGGTCGAGATGCGCCCGGTGTAGCTGACGGAGTTGAAGCCACGCCAGCTACGTGGCCGACCTAGGGGTTCATCGTCAGCACGACGCGCTGGTAGCGCGTGGAGGAGGGGCTGCCACTGTCCTTCACCTCGAGGATGACGTGGAGGTCCTTCTGGCTGCTGACGCCCGGGACCTTCAGGCTGGCCTTCCTGTTGGTGTTGCTGCTGATGGTGACATTGCCGCTATAGGAGCTGGCCTCCTTGTAGACCCACCACTTGAAGCTGAGGCTGTCGCCATCCGGATCGCTGGAGGGGCCGGCATCCAGCGTGACCGTGTCACCTGAGCGGACGGTACGGGAGTTGGCACCGACGATCCGCGCGTCTGGCGGGTGGTTGGCCTCGGCATAGGACTGCTCCAGCCATTCCGCCCGCGCCGCGAAGTCGGACTGATAAGCCGGCCGCCAGCGCGCCACCGACAGCTTGCGGTCCGTCACCCCGTTCAGCGTGTCCTTGGCGAACTGGCTGGTATAGATGTTCTTGGAGATGTTGTTGTAGTAGGCGCTCTCCTTCATG
>NZ_DATAGQ010000127.1:0-3059 GCF_036263595.1 Geminicoccus sp.
CAGCAGACCTACAACCGGAGCTGGATCGTCGAGCGGCACGGCTACCGGACACCCGCCCAGGTTCGAGCCGGCCAGCTTGGTCAGATGCACATGGCCGCGTGAGCGCACATCGGTGTCTCATCATTGTGGACCGGTACATCAGCGAGCCGTAGATCGCAGCACGAATCACCCTGATCGAGCAGCAGATGGATGGAAGAGCGCCACCGGTAGCGGCCAAACGCAAGCGTCGGCTGGCAATAGTCGGCGGGAGGGACGTGACATGACCAGCCAACCACGACGCTTCCCAGGCGGTGTGCCGGATCTTGCCACGGTCAATGCAGTCGAACTTGCTGATGCTACCGACCATGCGACCACCCACACCTGGCAGGTCTACTTGATCCTCCAGTCGCTCTACAACTCAAGCAGCAATGGCAACACCATTTCACACCCAGAGATCACGACCGCCTTCGAGCTAATGGACGACCTGCGTGACGACATAAGCGCGCGCCGGATCGCGCTTGGCTATAGCGAACAGGAGGTTGCGCTATGAAGAAGACTACTCCGGCTGTCCCCGCTGGTAAGCAGCCAACGGCAAATCATAAAAGGCGGATTCGTCCTGCGGACGAGTACTTCAAGCTAAGACGGCGAGCCGGTACAGCGCTCGCGCGTGAGAGGGTTGACCATGACAACGCCGCTGTGATGGCCGAGCTCAGAGAAACAGATTGCCAGCTGATGCCAGTTCTCCTTCAAGCACTCCGACAGTGTGCAGGAGGTGGCAAGCTTCATCCCGAGATCGCAGATCATCTTGCCGATATGATAGAGGCCGGCTTGGAAGGCAAATTGCCAATGAGCTGGCCTGAACCCATCGGCGGGCGCGCAACTTGGCGTAATCGCGCTGAGCCTGAAGATATTGCGGTGCTCTATCTGGCCGCGGGCCGAAAGGGGCTATTAAAAGAAAAAGCGTATCTAAAGACGCTAACACGGCTATTTGGTGTCGCGGAAAAGAACATCGAGTATTGGCAAAAATACAGAGCAGCAGATATCACCACAGCCAGCAATGGCTATGTCAGCGCATTCTGCTATGGTCAGACCATAGGTGCACCTTCCGCTGACGCCTTTGCGCAAGCCCTTGAAGGCGATCCAGTTTTTCCAAAGGAACTTCCTCAAGCGGAAGGTGAACTGCGCAAAGCTGCCAAAGAGTATCGTGCTCGTAGAGGTTTGCCACCTCTAGAGCCCTAGACTTTTCGTCTCCACAAGCTTCCCAGTTTGGCGTCCACTGATGTCCGGTTGCTATCACCAGGACAAGTAGACGCACATGGATCTCGAAGATCTTCGTCACGAGCCGATCAGCGTGCGGGTCCCGGACGCTGCTCGGATCACAGGTATTAGTCGATCGGTCTTGTACGAGCTGATCAAGACCAACGAGCTTGAGACGGTGAAGATCGGCCGGGCTCGTCTTGTTCCCGTCGCCTCGTTGAGAAAGCTGATTTCCAAGAACGTCACCAAGTCCGCCGCCTAAGTGGCCGGAGACGAACACCATGACCAAGAAAAGGAAAGGGGCCGCCTTGGCTGAGGCGACCCCGATCGACGAACACGCCCTGGAACATAGCAGGCAGGCATTATCCATGGAAGCACCGGCTGCAGGTGCTCCAAGGCGGATCCGGGAAAAAGCCCTGGCTTTAAAGAGGATGTCAAACCGGGCGGCCCAGATGCCGTTCGAGCGGGTGAAGGCGACGGTTGAAGAGCTCGAACTACGATTGCCTGAGCGTGTGCCGGCATGGTTGCGAGAACTTATGAAGCCGGCACCGGGAGCGGGAGGGCGACCGTGAAGTCCAACCTGCGCACGGCACTGGCTCTCACTGGACGAGGCGTGCGGGTACTCCCGCTTCATGGCTGGACGGGGGCGGCTTGCACGTGTGGTGACGCACAGTGCCGTCACCCGGCCAAGCATCCCCGGCTTCATAACGGCGTGTTCGGTGCATCGACCAATCCCAGGCTCATCTCCCGCTGGTTCTCTAATCCCCTCACGAATGTTGGCGTGGCGACTGGTAAGGGGCTGCTCGTCGTCGACATCGATCTCCACAAGGATGGTGAGGTGTCGATCAGGCGACTGGAGGCTCGCTTCGGTCCATTCCCTGAGACTGTCGAGGTAGTCACCGGCTCCGGTGGCCGGCATTTGTGGTTTGCTGTTCCACATCATATCCCCCTGCCGAACACCGCCGGACTGCTCGGATCCGGGATTGATACTCGATCAGACAACGGATACGTCGTCTGTCCCCCATCAAACCACCACTCCGGGCGTGCATATTCTTGGTCTGTCGACAGCGCCGACGTTACTGCGCCAGCACCTGACTGGCTGGTTGCTGCTCTGGAGGCTCACGCTAGGGAACGTGAAGCGAACCGCCTCGCGTTCACGCAGCACCCCATCACGCAAGAAGACGAGGATGACCTCGTTGAAGCGATGGCGCGGTCCCGGTTCCTGGCCGAGATCTGGATGGGCAAGCGCCTCTATCCCGACCGCTCTTCCCGTCATCTGGCAGCTACGTCAGCACTCATCCGTGCGGGTATCGGCGATGCCTCTGTCATCCAGCGCATGCTCATCTTGGTGGATCAGCATCTTGGCCTGGATGTCTCCAAGGCTGAACGCATCGACTACATCGGCCTAACGGTTGCCAAGGCCTTGTCCGGCCGAGAGGCACGGCCATGAGCGCGTTGGCCGATCGCCTGGCTCATGCCGCCGCGGTGGCTGGTGGTGTTGTATGGCCCGACCCTCAGCCCCTCCCCGAAGGTCTTCCGCCAGTGGAAGCCCTGCCACCGGAGCTGCTCCCGGCTGCCGCGGTGAGCTGGCTCGTGGATATCTCCGAGCGGCTGCAATGCCCGCTCGACTACCCGGCCGTCGGCTTCATGGTGGCACTCTCTTCCGTGGTCGGACGTCAGGTCGCCGTTCGCCCCAAGAAGCGGGACGACTGGACCGTCGTGCCGAACCTGTGGGGTGCCATTGTCGGTCGGCCTGGGATGTTGAAGACACCAGCACTCCAGGAAGCGACGCGACCGCTCATCGCGCTGGAGATCGCGGCAAA
>NZ_DATAGQ010000128.1:0-3891 GCF_036263595.1 Geminicoccus sp.
TGGCTCCTTATTTCGATCATCATCCTGGCTCTGGTCCTCTGGAAGCCGATCAAGGAAACGCTCATCGGGACGCTCGACCGGCGTGCCGATCAGATCCGCAAGGAACTGGATGAGGCGCAGCGCCTTCGCGAGGAAGCCCAGGCCCTGCTCGCCAAGCACCAGCGCCAGCTTCACGACGGCGAAGGCTTGGCTGCCACCATCATGCAGCGTGGGGCGGAGGAGAACGCCCGGGTCGAGGCGCAGCTGCGCGCCGACCTGGAAGCGGCCATCGACCGTCGCACCAAGTCGGCGGAAGAACGGATTGCGCAGGAGGAGGCACTCGCCATCGCGGAGATCCGCGGCAAGGCGGCCGACCTCGCCATGCGGACCACGCGCCGGCTGATCGCCGAGCAACTCGATCCGGCCAAGGAGCAGGATCTGATCTCATCGGCCATCAAGGACGTCCGCCAGAAGCTTGCCTGATCTGGCGAGAACCAATTCCCGCCTGGATCACGAGGAACGGGTCCGTGGGTCTTCCAAACCTGCGGGCCCCGATCCATGTTCACGGGCCGGGGCAGGCAGGCGAGGTGCATATTCATGGACGAGCGGGGCTGGTTTCCTCCAAGCGCTGACGACATCGTCCGTATCGGGCAGGAGGTTCTTGCCGACCTGCCGGAGCCGTTCCGATCCCCGCTGCGCGACGTCCCGATCATCGTCCAGGAACTGGCGGGTGATGACCTGGTCCGGGAAATGCAGCTGGAAAACCCCTACGATCTCACCGGCCTCTATGCCGGCACTCCGGTGGGATTGCAGGAAAGTCGCGAGATTGGCTCCCAGCCCGACATGATCTTCCTGTTCCGCCAGGCAATTCTGGCGGAGTGGTGCGAGACGGACGTCGATTTCGAGAACCTGGTCCGCAACGTGCTGATCCACGAGATCGCCCACCATTTCGGCTGGAGCGACGAGGATATCGAGCGCGTGGAGTTCGGCTGAGACTTACTGGACGTCCGCGGTCTGTTCCGCACTGCGATAGAAGACGTGCTCACCGATGGTCGCGGTCTTGACGAACTCGCTGGCCCAGCTCGGCTGGGTCGCTAGCGTGTGGAAGTTCACCGCGCCGTCCGTAGGATCCTCGAGTTCTTGATTGAGCGCGCGGCGCGCGATCTCGGTGGCCTCGGCATAGGGCTGCGCTTCTTCCACGTCGTCCGGGCGACCGTCACACCACCATGAGAACTGGCAGGCACCGGTCTCCTTGCCTTGGGTCACCACGGCGCACACGGTCTTGGGGAAGGCCGGGTCGGCCAGCCGGTTCATCACGACAGCGGCCACCGCGCTCATGCCACGCTCGCCCTCCCCCTTGGCCTCCCAGTAGATCGTCCGGGACAGACAGGTGATGGCATCGTCCAGCGGTTGCTGCCCGGTCGGATCGACCGCCTTTGCCTCGGTAGGCGTGATCTGTTCGGCAGGCTTCACTGGCGCCGGCGCCGGCTGCTCAGCGATCTTCTCTTCGAGAGCCTCGGCCTTCTGCTCGACCTGTGCAACCTGCACGTCGTCAGCGATTGCCTGCCCGACCATACCCAGCGACAAGATCAGGGCTGCCGACCCTGCCCATGACCTCAACATCATTCCGCTCCACGCAAAATTACAGCGCGTGATCCGGACAACAGATATGGGTGGGCAAAGTTCCTTACAAGATCGTCATGCCGCCGTCCCGAGGATGCCATGGAAGCGGCCCAGGAACTGCTGGAGGCGTGGTGTGGCGGGGTTCTCGAAGACTTCAGCCGGCCGGCCCGACTGCGCCACGACGCCCGCATCCATGAAGATCACGTGATCCGCGACCTGACGGACGAACAGCATCTCATGGCTGACCAGCAACATGGTCATGCCGCTCTTCGCCAGATCCTGCATGACCGCAAGGACTTCAGCGACCAGTTCCGGGTCCAGGGCTGAGGTTACCTCGTCGAACAGGAGGAGGCGCGGCTCCATCGCGACCGCCCGCGCGATGGCGACGCGCTGCTGCTGCCCTCCCGACAGCTGATAGGGATAGTGATCGCTGCGATCGGCGAGGCCGACCCGGGCCAGCCAATGCCGCGCGATGTCGTGCGCCTCGGCCTTCGGTTTGCCACGCACCTTGGTGAGGCCGAGCATGATGTTCTGAGCCGCCGTCATGTGCGGGAACAGGTTGAAGCTCTGGAACACCATGCCGATCCGCGCGCGCTGGGCCGAGACCTGCGTCTCGCCGAGGCGTCGGCGCCGCTGGGCCTCGCCTTCGATCCGGTAGCCGATCTGCTCTCCGTCGAGCAGGATCTCGCCTCCTTCGTATTCTTCCAGCAGGTTGATGCAGCGCAGGAAGGTCGTCTTGCCGGAGCCGGAGGCACCGATCAGCGCCACGACCTGCCCTTGGTACACATCCAGGTCGATCCCCTTGAGGATCTGCAGCTGGCCGAAGGTCTTCTTGACCCCGCGGGCCTGCAGGAGCGGAGCGGGCTTAGCCACCATGGGAACGTCGCCTCAGTAGCGGAGGTGGGCATAGCGGCGCTCCAGCGCAGCGCCGACCTGCGAGATCGAGAAATTCAGCAGAAGATAGATGAGCGTCGCGAACAGGTAGAAGTGCAGGATCAGGTAGTTGCGCGCGATCGCCTGCTGGTTCGCCAGGAGGAACTCGACCACTCCGATGATCGACAGCAGCGTCGTGTTCTTCACGATTTCTGCGCAGGTGTTCATCCAGGGTGGCAGGACCCGACGGATCGCGAGCGGCACGATCACATGCGCCAGCCGCTGGTGGAACTGCAGGCCGATCGACTTGGCGGCTTCCATCTGGCCGTGAGGAATTGACTGGATGCCGCCACGGATCGTTTCGGCGATGTGGGCCGTCGAGAAGGCGCCGAGCGCGATCACTCCAGCCCAAAACGGCGCTACGTTGATCTTGAACAGGGCCAGGCCGTAATAGGTGAACAGGATCAGGACGAGCACCGGGATGCCGCGCAGCACGTCGACATAGAGTCGGATCAGCCAGCGGAGTGGGCGCCAGCCATAGCTCAGCGCGACCCCGAGGATCATGCCGCAGATCGATGCGATCACGATCGTCAGCACCGACGCGGAGACGGTGATGCCGAAGCCGGAGAGCAGGGACCAGCGCGCGATCCAGATTTCGTAGAGAAAAGTGCCCCGTTCCATGGTCTGACCTCTAGCGGATCGATGCGTAGCGCCGTTCGAGCGCACGGAGCATCAGCGCGATCGCGTAGGCGGTGACGAGGTAGAGGGCGCTCGCAGTCAGCCAAGCCTCCATCACCCGGTAGGTGTTGGCGTTGACCTGACGTGCAGTGAAGGTGAGCTCTGGAATGGCGATGGCGGCAGCCAGCGAGGTATCCTTGAACAGCGAGATCAGGTTGTTGCTGATCGCCGGCAGGGTGATGCGGAACATCACCGGCAGGACCACCCAGCGCTGGCGCTGCCAGGGCCGCATCCCAATCGACTTGGCCGCCTCGACATACTGCTTCGGGATCGAGGTCAGGCCCGAGCGGAAAACCTCGGCCATGTACGCGCCCGCGTAGAGGGAGAGCGTCAGGATGAAGGACTCGATCTTGTCGAGGAAGCGGATGCCCAGTTCCGGCAGTCCAAAATAGCACATGAAGATCAGCAGCAGGAGCGGTGTGTTGCGGATGAGCTCCACATACGCCCATGACGACCACTGGAGCCATTTGCTGTTCGAGGTGCGGGCATAGGCCAGCAGGAGCCCGATCACGCAGCCGATGATCAGGGAGAGGACGGCCAGACCCAGTCCGAGCAACAGCGCGTCGAGAAACTTGTCCCAATTCCGCCAGATGACGGACCAGTTGAAATTGTAATTGAGCATCGCTGGGCCGGGATCCTGCGGAGAAAGGATCTAGCGCCGAATCAGGTCGGCAACGG
>NZ_DATAGQ010000129.1:0-103747 GCF_036263595.1 Geminicoccus sp.
TCGCCACCGTGGCCTTGTCGATCGCCATGGATCTCTGGTCTCCTGCGCACGAAATAGGGAGAAGCGGCCAGCGGGCCGCAAAAGGCGCACGGAAGCTAGTGGCGACATCGATCTTCCGCAACCATGCCGACTTCGCGGCCACCCTGCCCAGGCGCGGCGGACTCCTGGCGCTGGACGTCAGCAAGCGCGCCATCGGCCTTGCCGGCACGGATGCCGAGCGGCGGATGGTGACGCCCTTGTTCACCCATCCCCGCAAGTCCTGGGCTCATGACCGCGAGACGCTGGTGCAACTCGTGCGCAAGCGGGCCACGGTGGCGCTGGTGGTGGGATGGCCGCTCGGGCTGGACGACCAGGAAGGGCAGGCCTGCGATCGCGTCCGCAACTTCCTGGACCTGCTGGTGCCGGTGCTGAACCTGCCGGTGCTCCTGCAGGACGAGCGGTTCACGACGGGCGGTGTCGAGGCCGCGATCGAGGCGGGCGACCTGCCGCCGCCGGGCAAGGACGGGAAGATCGATCATCTGGCTGCCGCACTGATCCTCGATGAAGCGCTCCATCATATCGGACGCCCGGCCGTCGCCTGAACCGGCCGGCGCACTATTTGGGCACGTATGGCGAGGGCATATTCAGCCGGTCTGATGGACAGGGAGAGACAGCGATGAATGTGGAACACGATATCGGCCGCCGTGGCGTGCTGGCGCTGACCGCGGGCGCGGCCGCCGCGCCGTTTGCCATTGCCGGACTGGGAACATCGAGTGCCATGGCGCAGACGACGGAGCAGGGCAGCGCGCGGCCGGTCTTCTACCGGTTCATGCTCGGTGAGTTCGAGGTCACGACCCTGCTGGACGGCTTCAACCAGGGCGAAGGGCCGCATCCGATCTTCGGCATGAACCAGCCGGCCGAGGCGGTGCAGGAACTGGCCCGCCTGAACTTCCTGCCTCCTGACCGGATGGAGAACAGCTACACGCCCGTCCTGGTGAAGGCGGGGCAAGAGCTGGTGCTGTTCGATACCGGCAACGTGCCCGGCCGCCGGCCGACCAGCGGGAACCTGCTGCAGAGCATGCAGGCGGCGGGCTACAGCCCGGAACAGGTGACCGTGGTGGTCATCACCCACATGCATGGCGACCATATCGGCGGCCTGATGCGTGACGGCCAGCCTGCCTTTCCGAATGCCCGCTACGTGACGGGGCAGGTCGAGTATGATTTCTGGTCGGCCGATGATCGCCTGGATGGTCCGACCGCCGATGGCGCCAAGCTGGTCCGCTCCAACGTGGTGCCACTTGCGGAGAAGACGACGTTTCTCGGCGACGACGGCGAGGTCGTGACCGGCATCCGGTCCGTCGCCGCGTTCGGGCACAGCCCCGGCCACATGGCCTACCATCTGGAGAGCGGCAGCGCGCGGCTGCTGCTCTGGGCCGATACGGCGAACCACTACGTGATGTCGGTCCAGCGACCGGAATGGCACGTGCGGTTTGATATGGACAAGGACGCCGCGATCGCGACGCGCAAGCGGCTGCTGGACATGGCGGCGGCCGACAGGATCCCCGTCACCGGCTACCACATGCCGTTCCCGGCGCTGGGCTACATCGACCGGCATCCCGACCGCTATCTATGGGTGCCCGTGACGTACCAGCTCAATCTCTGATCGCTGCAGCTTCACAGTCAGATCGAGCGGTGCCGCCAGCGGACAACTCTCTGAATCGAGACCATCGTAGGGGAGTTGCCGCGGGGACCGCTCGGCTGCCGCCAGGCTAATCCTTCACGGCGGCGATGGCGCAGAAATTGTACCAGCGAAAGAATTCCTCGACTGACGTGAAGCCGGCACTCTCGATCAGAGCCACGTTCTCCTCGTACCTGTAGGGGATGAGCACGTTCTCCAAGGCTTCACGTTTCTTCGCTATCTCCATCTCGCTATATCCGTTGCGCCGCTTCATCCCGTAATACTTGTTGATGAACAGGCGGTTCAGCATCCCGTTCGGGCTGGTGATCTTCTCGACCAGGATCAGGCAACCATTCCTCGTCATGCCCTGGTGGATGTGCCGAACCAGGCGTTCGCGGTGAAGCGGCCGCACGAACTGCAAGGTGAGCACGAGCAGGACGACCGACGCGTTCTCGATCGCCGGCAGGGTGTGGATGTCGGCTTCCACAAGCTCGTAGGGGCGGCCGCTCGGCAGGCTGCCCAGCTTGTGCCGGGCCTGGTCGAGCATGCTCGAGGCGTTGTCGATGCCGACGAAGCGCACGCTCGGGTCCACCCTGGCATCCAGCCTTTCCAGGCTGGTACCCGTCGAGCAGCCAAGGTCATAGAGGCTCGTGCCGGGGACGGCAAAGTCGGCTGCAAGTTCGGCCACCATGCGCTGGATCTCGGCATAGAACGGGACCGAGCGCTCGACCATGTCGTCGAACACGACGGATACCCGCTCGTCGAAGCGGAAGTCGCTGGTGGCGGCCTGCTGGTCGGCAAAGACCCGGTCGACGGCCTGCTGCACCGTCCTGCTACGCCCACAAACAGCGGGCGGCATGGGGCGGGAAGGTGCAGGGTCCATGACGGACGGAGAAGGTTCGACAGCCGGCGCCGTCAACGTGCTGCTCATGGCTGTTCCCCTGAGGATATGCCTCAACAATCGGACATCAGGCTAGCCGCGCAACCTGACGTGAACCTGACCAGCGGAACCGATCCCGCCCAAAACCGCGTCAGCATCAGCAAAGCATCATCTTAAATATGTCATTAAGCCGGCAAATAAAATGTATTTTCAGGATGCCCTGATATCTGCATGCGTCCCCCAAACACAGTTATGTGAACTGGCTTGATCTTGGCTGGCGCCAGCCATTGCCGGGGTGCATGATCTCACTGGTCCTGTAACCCGGCTTTTTTTGTCGATGGATGTTTCACCCGAACGGCAGGTGGACTGGCACATCCGCCTGCGTGTCATGGAGATTGCGGTCATGAATCTGGTGCGGATGGGGGCGCTGTCGTTCAAGCATCGCGGGCTGCTGTTGCCGATCGCCGTCGTGATCCTGCTCATCCCGGGCCCGCACCTCGTTGATGATCCGGCCGCCATCGGTCTGCTGGGACTGGTGGTCGCCCTGATCGGGCAGGCCATCCGCAATGGCACGATCGGGCTCGCCTACATCATCCGCGGCGGTAAAGATCACAAGGTCTATGCCGAGGACCTCGTGACTTCCGGAATCTACGCACACGTGCGCAACCCCATGTATCTCGGCAATGCCTTTCTCCTGGCAGGCCTGGGGCTGGCGACCAATTCCTGGGTGTTCATGCTGGTGGGCGTGCCGATCGGCGTGGCTACCCACGCCACGATCATGGCGGCGGAGGAGGACTTCCTGCGCCGCAAGTTCGGACCGGCCTATGAAGCCTATTGCGCGCGGGTGCCGCGCCTGCTGCCCAAGCTGTCCGGCCTGACCGCGACGATCCGCAGCATGACGTTCAACGGCTGGCGCGTGCTGCGGCAGGAATATGCCAAGCCGTTCGACTGGATCGTCGCCATCGCGCTGGTCACCATGCTGAACCTGTGGCGCGGCAGCCTCCTGGCGGAGCACCGGGGTCTGGTTCTCTTCCTGCTCATGCTGATCGTGGCCCGCCTCGTCATCTGGCTGGTGGTGCAGCGTCATGGCCAGCCACCGGCAGGCATCACCCATCCGCAGGGGCCGGCCTAGTCCCCTCCGGTGAGCTTTCGCCGCACACCCCAGGCTTGCAGCGCCTCGGTCATCTCGTCGGCCACGAAGGCCCGTGCACTATCGACGTCGTAGCCGTCGGCGAGCAGGTCGTCATACTCGGTCAGGGTGTGCCGGACATAGGCGACGAGGGACAGCCAGGCTGCCTCCTCGGGCGAAGCCCTGTCGAGGCCCGGGCTGTCCATCGCATGGTCGACGACGGCGTCCGCCTCGAAACGGGGGATCTTCGGCGCCAGCCGCCGCAAGGCTTCCTCGATGGTGCTGCGCCTGCTCATCGTTCGGACCGATCCGCTCCCGCCGTCGTTGGCCGCTAGACGAAGATCTCCGAACGATGTCGCCCGACATCGTGCTGGGCAAGCAGGGTGGCGATGGCCTTGGCGATCTTCCCGCCTCCTTGCACCGAGGGCTCGATCGGGTTGGCGAAGTCGGCCTCCTCGTTACAGATCAACCTCAGGTCCACGACCGGCAGGCCGCGACGGAAGGCCTGGCGGGTGATGCCGTCATTGAGAACCGCCAGCGCGGTGATCGCCAGCGTGCGCCGCGGCTCGGGATAGCGGGTGTCGTAGATCGTGCAGACGGCCGTCGGCCGGTCCAGCCGCAGGACCTGGTCCAGCATCTCGCCATAGGCGGCCTCGAACCACTGCCGGACGCGTGCCACCTCCATCAGGGCCTCGGCGACCGTGTCCACCGGCTGCTCAAAGATGCCGGCATGGCTGAGCGCGTCGTTGCCGCCGATGCTGATCACGAGATGGCTGGCGTCGGCCGGCATGGTGCGCAGCTGGCGGGGAATATCGCCGAGCCTGCCACCGTCGACGGCCGCGAGGCTGGCCCGCCAGCCGCCCGGGATCTGCTGGCGCAGCTGAGTGACCACGTCAGGACCGCCTCCGACATAGGCGCCGTTGTCGAAGACGGAATCGCCCAGCAGGACCACATGGCTCATCGACCGCTCCTGTGCCAGTGCACCGGCATCCGCCAGCATGGCGGCAGAGGCGGCGAGAACGGCGCCGCGCCGCGAGATCCCGCCGGGCGCCATCGTGCGAGCGGGAAAGGGAGGAAGCGGGCGCACATCCATGGCTCCGGCAGGGTCATAGCTCGTGGACCGACAGGCCCGGCGGAAACGCGGCCGCCGAGACCTCGGCCAGCGTCTGCAGCGCAGTGCGCATGTGCACGGCTCCTCGCTCCCAGCGCTCGTTCAGGGTCACCTCCGAATAGTCGAACATCTTGCCCCCACCCGCTTCGTCCGGTGCGGCGCGCTGGCCGATCAGCAGGACCACCGTCGGTCGCATCCGGCTGTCGGCCAGGAGGTGCACGACCTCGGGGTCCTGACGGCGTTCCGGCGGCAGCATCGCGGCAAGGCGCTGGATGTCGGCGCGCAACCGGTACGTCGCCTGCTGGCCCTGCAGGAGGCCCTGGGTCTGGTTGCCGAAGACGAGGTCGAGGCTGCGCGCCAGGGCGGCCGACAGGGAATGGGGCCGGCTTCCCTGCCGAGCGAACAACTCGACGACGAAGCAGACCTGTTCCCCATCTCCGGGTTCCTCCAGGACCAGGTCCAGCGGCGTGTTGCTGGAGAGGCCGCCATCGCCGAGAAGCCGCCCGTCCAGCTCCACCGGAGTGAACAGTGGTGTGAGGGCGCAGGAGGCGAGGATGTGCTCGACGCCGATCCGGCAGCCCTTGCCCGTGTCGAACACCACCCGCTCGCCGCTGACGATATCGGTGGCGGCGATGGTGACGCGGACCGGCCCGTCATTGAGAAGGTCGAAATCCACCAGTTCCTGCAACCACTCCTTGAGCGGCGACAGCTCGTAGAGGCCGGGGTTGCCGACGCTGGGGAAAAAGCGAGGGCGAAACATGCCGGGCCTGCCGAACAGGTGAGCCTGCATGACGCTGGCCAGGTTGTAGATCTGGCGCGGCGGGCCGGCTGCGGGCGTTCCCAGGAGGGACGCCAGGGGCGACGGGTTGTTGGCCGAGAATTGCCAGAACCGCTTGAGCTGGCTCACACGGCGCTCAGGCGGGCTGCCGGCGATGATCGCGGCGATCGCGGCACCCGTCGAACTGCCGGCCAGCCATTCGAGCGGCAATCCGCTGCCGTCATGCAGCGCGGCATAGGCACCCGCATGGTAGGCGCCAAGCGCCACGCCACCGGAAAGCACCAGGGCGGCACGGCGCGCTGGTTGGTCGTTCATGAAGCTCCTCGCTGCATTGCGCGCACCCGTGACCTGGATGCAAGCCTTGCCCGACAAAGCTTCCGCGACCCGGAAGGGGTTCCCGCGGCTAGCGCGGCTGGCGCAGGGTAATGATGACCCAGCGGTCGATGAGGAGGCGCCGCCGGCTGCGCAGGCCGGTCCGCCGGAACGCCGCCTCGACCCTGGCCGCCTGCTCGTCGATCAGCCCGGACAGGATCGCCACGCCGCCCGGCGCCAGCGCCCGTGCAAGGGAATCGGCCATCGCGACCAGCGGGTTGGCCAGGATGTTGGCGAAGATCAGGTCGTGGCCGCGCGGGTGGAACACCCCAGGCGTGGCGAAGCCGTCGCCGGCCCGGCAGGTGACACGGTGCGCCGCGCCATTGGTGCGGACATTCTCCGCAGCCACCTCGACCGCCACCGGATCCACGTCCACAGCCAGGACGGTGGCACGGGTGGCCTTGGCCGCGGCGATGGCGAGGATGCCGGAGCCGGTGCCCATGTCGAGGATGCGCCGCCAGGCCCGCCGATGGAGCACGCGGTCGAAGGCGAGCAGGCAGCCCTTGGTCGTGGCATGCTCGCCCGAACCGAACGCCAGGCCGGCATCGATCTGGATGGCGATCCGGTCGGGCGGGACCTGGTCCGCCTGGGCGCTGCCATGGACGTAGAAGCGGCCGGCCTCCACCGGCGGGAACTCGCGGCGCATGGCCTCGGTCCAGGCGGCCTCGGTGATCTCCTCGATCGCCAGGTCCGGCAGGTCCGGGATCAGGTCGCCCACCAGCTCCAGCAGGCGCTCGCGCTGGGCCGCCAGCTTCGGCCGCTCCGCCTCGACGATCTCCATCCGCCAGCGCTCGACGGTGAAGCCGCCATCGCCCTCGTGCTCGAACATGCCGGCCGACAGGCCCAGCTCGTCCAGCCGCTCGAACACCGCCTGGGCCAAGCCATCGTCGAGCACGAAGCTGGTGCGCCAGAGCGAGCCGGTCGTGGCATGGAAGACGTTGCTCACGCCTTCTTTTCCACAAAGCTGGCCATCACCTTCTTCACCCCCGACTTGTCGAAGGCGATGGTGAGCTTGTCGCCCTCGATGTCCTCGACCGTGCCCGGCCCGAACTTCTCGTGGAAGACCCGGTCGCCACGGCCGAAGGCGACCGTCGATGTCGGGCGCGGGCGGACCAGCTCCGCGCGTCCCTCCAGCACCTTGCCGGCACGCTCGAAGCCGGGTCCGCGCCCGGCCGCCGCCACCCTGCCGATGGGGAAGAGCGAGGTGACGCCGAAGGTGGGGTCGATGTCGGCGCGGCTCGCATTGTTGCGCAGGAGGTGGTGGATGTGCTCGCCCGGCAATTCCTCCACGAAGCGCGAGGGCAGGGCGGCACCCCATTGGCCGAAGATCCGCCGGTTCGCGGCATAGGTGATGGTGCAGCGCTTCTTCGCCCGGGTGATGCCCACATAGGCCAGGCGCCGCTCTTCCTCGAGCGACTTGGTGCCGCCTTCGTCCATCGCCCGCTGGTTCGGGAACAGGCCTTCCTCCCAGCCGGTCAGGAAGACGTAGTCGTATTCGAGACCCTTGGCGGCGTGCAGCGTCATCAGCGTGACCATGTCGCCGTCATTGTCGGCGGCGTTGTCCATGACGAGGCCGACATGCTCCAGGAAGGCCGGCAAGCTCTCGAACTCCTCGATCGCCTTGACCAGCTCCTTCAGATTCTCCAGCCGTCCCTGCGCCTCGGGAGACCGGTCGGCCTGCCACATCGCGATATAGCCGGATTCCTCCAGCACCGCCTCGACGAGGTCGCGCGGCGACCGGCGCGGCAGGTCGTCCCGCCAGCGGGCAAACGCGCGCAGCAGGTCGGTCAGCTGCTTGCGGCCGCGGGCCGGCAACTCGTCCGTCCCGAGCAGGGCCTCGGTAGCAGCTAGCACGCTGCGGTCGGTGGCGCGCGCCGCCTTGCGCAGGGCCTGCACGGTAGCCTCGCCGATGCCGCGCTTGGGCGTGTTGACGATCCGCTCGAAGGCCAGGTCATCGTCCGGCTGCACGACGACGCGAAGATAGGCGATCGCATCGCGGATCTCGGCGCGCTCATAGAAGCGCAGGCCGCCGATCACCCGGTAGGGCAGGCCCAGCTGGATGAAGCGTTCCTCGAACGCGCGCGTCTGGTGGCCGGCGCGAACCAGCACCGCGGCATCGGCCAGCTTCGCCTTGGCCCGCTGCAGCGCTTCCAGTTCGTCGCCGACAAAGATCGCCTCCTCCTGCTCGTCCCAAAGGCTGGCGACGCGGACCTTCTCGCCGTCGATGTCCTCGGTCCAAAGCGTCTTGTCGTGCCGTGCCCGGTTGCGGGCGATCAGGCCGGCAGCGGCCCCCAGGATATGGCCGGTGGAGCGGTAGTTCCGCTCCAGGCGGACGACCGTGGCACCCGGAAAGTCTTCCTCGAAGCGCAGGATGTTGCCGACTTCCGCGCCGCGCCAGCTGTAGATCGACTGGTCGTCGTCGCCGACGCAGGTGATGTTGCGGTGCTGCTGGGCCAGCAGGCGCAGCAGGAGGTACTGGGCGACGTTGGTGTCCTGGTACTCGTCGACCAGGATCGCCCGGAAGCGCCGCTGGTACTGGGCCAGCACGTCCGGCGCCTTGCGGAACAATTCCAGGCAATGCAGCAGCAGGTCGCCGAAATCGCAGGCGTTCAGCGTCGCCAGGCGCTCCTGGTAGAGCGAGTAGCAGGACAGCGTCTTGCCGCCCGCGAAGTCGCCCACCTCGGAGGCCGGCACCTTGTCCGGCGTCCAGCCCCGGTCCTTCCAGCGCTGGATCACGCCCAGCAGCGCGCGGGCCGGCCAGCGCTTGTCGTCGATCTCCAGCGCTTCCAGGACCTGCTTGAGCAGCCGGATCTGGTCATCAGTGTCCAGGATGGTGAAGCTCGACTTCAGGCCGACGATCTCGGCGTGGTAGCGCAGGAGGCGGGTGCCCATGGCGTGGAACGTGCCGAGCCACATGCCCTGCACGCTCTGGCCGATCAGCCGCTCGACCCGGTGCACCATTTCCCGTGCGGCCTTGTTGGTGAAGGTCACCGCCAGGATCTCGAAGGGCCGCACCCGTCCGGTCACCAGCAGGTGGGCCAGGCGCGTGGTCAGCACGCGGGTCTTGCCCGTGCCGGCGCCGGCCAGGATCAGCAGGGGGCCATCCTCGGCGGTCACGGCGGCGTACTGCTCGGGGTTCAGCCCGGCGAGGTAGGGGGCTGGCGAGCGGTGCAGCGCGGGAGCGGGCCCTGGGGCTAGCGACATGGGCGGCGGGGATCCGAGCGGGCGTGGTTCAGTGGAACATAAGGTGATCGACGAGGGAATAGGCGCTGGGGACAGCCGGGAGCAACCCCCGGCTGCACCGCCGGGACCCAAGGCTCGAGATGGACGGCAAGCGGTTCCGGTCAGTCCATGCGCAGCACGATGCGCCCGTCGATGCCGCCCTGTTCCATGCGGGCGAAGATCGCGTTGATGTTCTCGATCTCGTCCCAGGCGAAGTGCGCAGCGACCGTTCCGTCGCCGGCAAACGCCAGCGACTCCTCCAGGTCCTGGCGCGTGCCCACGATCGAACCGCGCACGGTGATCCGCTTCAGCACCGTGTCGAAGATCGGCAGGGCGAACTTGCCGGGCGGCAGGCCAACCAGGGACATGGTGCCGAGCGGCCGCAGCACGCCGAAGGCCTGCTCGAAGGCGGCCGGCGAGACCGCCGTCACCAGGACACCGTGGGCGCCGCCAATCCGGCGCTGGATCTCGGCGACCGGGTCGGTCTCCTTCGCGTTGACCACGAGATCGGCACCGAGCTTCGTGGCCAGATCGAGCTTGTCCTGGTGGATGTCGACGGCGGCGACATGCATGCCCATGGCCCGGGCATACTGGACCGCCATGTGGCCGAGGCCTCCGATGCCCGAGACGACCACCCACTCGCCGGGCTTCACCTCGGTTTCCTTGAGGCCCTTGTAGACCGTTACGCCGGCGCAGAGCACCGGTGCGGCCGGACCCCAGTCCAGGCCGTCCGGCAGGCGTCCGACATAGTCGGGGTCGGCCAGCGCGAACTGGGCAAAACTGCCGTTCACGGAATAGCCGGTGTTCTGCTGCTTGCCGCACAGCGTTTCCCAGCCGGTCCGGCAGTACGGGCAATAGCCGCAGGAGGTGTGCAGCCAGGGGATGCCGACCCGGTCGCCTTCCTTCACCCGCTGCACGTTGCGGCCGATGGCGGCGACCGTGCCGACACCTTCGTGGCCTGGGATGAATGGCGGGTTCGGCTTCACCGGCCAGTCGCCGTTCACGGCATGCAGGTCGGTATGGCAGACACCGGTCGCCGCGATCCTGACCAGGATCTGGTCGGGCCCGGGCTCCGGTACCGGCAGCTCCTCGATCACGAGCGGCTTGCCGAACGCGCGTGCCACGGCGGCCTTCATCATGTTCGTCAATTGCGGCGCTCCCTTGCCTGGTGGCTCCGTGATGGGCGGCAAGCTATCCCATGGGCTGTGCGCCTGTCCTTCCTGGAACCGCCGGCTGCGCCATCTCGCCCGATGCCGTTCAGCGTCCCGCGATGCCGCCGGGACCTGCGATCAGTGCCAGGAACTCCTGCCGATCCGCAGGTTCCGTCTCGAAGCAGCCGAGATAGCGCGAGGTGACCATCGTGGCACCGGGGCGGTGGACACCACGCGTCGTCATGCAGTGATGCGTCGCCTCAACCAGGACGGCTACGCCCTTCGGCAGCAGGATGTCCCGGATGGCCTCTGCGATCTGCGTGGTCAGCCGCTCCTGGACCTGGAGCCGCTTGGCAAAGCAGTCCACCAGCCTGGCCAGGCAGCCGATGCCCACGACCCGGTTGCCGGGGCGATAGGCCAGGTGGGCGCGGCCGATCATCGGGGCCAGGTGATGCTCGCAATGGCTCTCGAACGCGATGTCGCGCAGGAGCACGATCCCTTTGGTCCCGTCGATCTCGTCGAAGCTGGTGCCAAGGATCGCCTCCGGGCTCGTCCCGTAGCCGCGGAAATGCTCCAGATAGGCATCGACCACGCGTTGCGGGGTGCGGCGCAGCCCGGCCCGATCGGGGTCGTCGCCGATCCAGCGGAGCAGCGTCGCCACGGCCTGCTCCGCCTCTTCCCGCGATGGTTGGCCAGTGGTCATCCCACCGACGCCAAGAGCCGGTCGATGTCGTCCGCGCTGGTCGACCAGGAGGCGACGAGCCTGGTGCCGCCGTTCTCGTAGCCCGGATAGAACAATGCCTTCTCCGCGAGCCGGTCCTGCAGCGCTGGCGGCAGTTGCGCGAAGACCAGGTTCGCCTCGACCGGATAGAGAAGCCGCGCTCCCCTTTTCACGAGCCCCTCGGCGAGCCTCGTCGCCATGGCGTTGGCGTGGGCGGCGCGCTCCAGCCACCTGCCGCCGGCAAGAGCCCCCATGGCCTGGGCTGCGAGATAGCGCCCCTTGCTCTGCACCTGGCCGCTGCGCTTGCGCAGGAAGGGTGCCGCATGGCTGCGCGCCTTGCCGAACAGCAGGATCAGCTCGGCTGCCATGCCCCCGTTCTTGGTCATGCCGAACACCAGCGCGTCGACGCCGGCCCGCCAGGACAGGTCGGCCGGGGAGGCGCCGGTCCGTGCCAGCGCGTTCGCGAAGCGCGCGCCGTCCAGCATGAAGTGCATGTCGAAGCGCCGGGCGACCGTGCCGAACGCCCGCATCTCGTCGAGCGACCAGACCAGGCCGCGCTCGGAGGCCTGGGCGACCAGGAGGACCTTGGGCTGGGCCGAATGCATGGAGCCGAAATGGTAGCCGTCCAGCGCGCTCGCCACGTCGTCGGGGCCGAGGCGGCCATGGGGCTCGCCCACCGTGATCCAGCTGGCTCCGCCCGTGAACATGAGCGGCGCGTTGCACTCGTCCTGCACCACATGGGCCAGGGGATGGCAGACCACGGCACCCCAGGCAGGGCAGATGATCGAGAGGGCGAGGGCATTCGCGCCCGTACCGGTGATCGCCATGACGAGGTCGAGATCGTCGGTCTCGAAGACCCGCGCCAGCTCGTCCTTCAGCCGCTGCGACCAGCCGTCGGCGCCATAGGCGGTATCATGGCCTTCGTTGGCCCGTGCCAGGGCATCCATGACCTCGGGTGCAATGGGGGCGGTGTTGTCGCTGCGCAGGTCGAGCAAGGGGGTCATCCTACCAGGAGGGCATCGTCGTCGAGTTCGCCGCCCTGCCGACGGCGGAACAGCCGAAGGAGGTCCGGCACGTCCAGGCCGGCCCGGGCCTCGCCCGCCACGTCGAAGGCGACCTTGCCCTCGTGCAGCATGACGGTGCGGGTGCCGTGATCAAGCGCCTGGCGCATCGAGTGGGTGACCATCAGGGCGGTGAGGCGGTGCCGCTGGACGATCTTTTCGGTGAGACCGAGCACGAGTTCGGCCGTGCGCGGGTCGAGCGCGGCCGTGTGCTCGTCGAGGAGCAGGATCTTCATTGGCGCCAGCGCCGCCATCAGGAGGCTCACCGCCTGGCGCTGCCCGCCGGACAGGAGCCCCACCGGATCGGTCAGGCGGTTCTCCAGGCCCAGCCCCAGCTCCGCCAGCGACTCCCGGAACTGCTGGCGGCGGGCGGCCGTCAAAGCGCCGTTCAGGCCGCGCACGGATCCCCGGGCGATGCCCAGCGCCATGTTCTCCTCGATGGTCAGCTGCTCGCAGGTGCCGGCCTTCGGATCCTGGAACACACGTGCCACCAGTTCCGCCCGCCGATGCGCCGGCAGGCGGGTGACGTCGCGGCCGTCGATGACGATGCTGCCCTCGTCCGGCACCACGTCGCCCGAGAGGACACCCAGCAGCGTGCTCTTCCCGGCGCCGTTGCTCCCGATCACCGTCACGAACTGGCCGGCCTCGATCGCGAGGTCGACGCCGCGCAGCGCCCTCGTCTCCAGGGCGGTGCCACGGCCGAACGTGATCTCGATGCCTTCCATCGCGATCATCGTGCCGCCCTCATCCGGGCACGCAGCTTCGGCGCCAGCAGCGCGAAACCGACCAGCAGGGCTGTCACCAGGTTCAGGTCGGACGCCTGGATGCCGAGCATGTCGACGTCCAGCGCGAAGGCGATGACCAGGCGGTAGAGGAGCGAGCCCAAGAGGCAGGCGACGAGCGCGCCTAGGATCCCCTTCAGTCGGAACAGGGTCTCGCCCACGATCACGGCTGCCAGCCCGACCACGATGGTGCCAAGGCCCATGGTGACGTCGGCAAAGCCGTTCGCCTGGGCGAACAGGGCGCCGGCCAGGGCGCACAGCCCGTTGGAGAGCGCCATGCCGCCCAGCACCTGCCGGCTGGTGTCGATGCCCTGGGCGCGCGCCATCTTCGGGTTGGCTCCGGTGGCACGCAGGGAGAGTCCCAGCTCCGAATGGAGGAAGCGCGCGAGGAGCAGGGTGATGACGGCGACCACGACGAGCTCGACCAGGATCCTGGCCAGGTCGAACGACAGGAACGCTTGGCCCTCGAACGGGGTGAACAGGGTGGTCTGGCCCAGTAGGGCGACGTTCGGGCGGCCCATGATGCGGATGTTGATGCTGAACAGCGCGATCATGACCAGGATCGACGCCAGGAGATGCAGGATGCCGAAGCGCACGGCCAGCACCGCCGTTACCCAGCCGGCCACGGCCCCGGCCAGGATGGCGAGGACGGTCGCGGTAAACGGGTCCAGGCCGGCCACGATCGCCGCCGCGCAGACGCTGGCACCCAAGGGGAAGGAGCCGTCGACGGTCAGATCCGGGAAGTTCAGGACGCGAAACGACAGGAACACGGCGAGCCCGACCAGCCCGTAGATCAGGCCGAGTTCGACCGCGCCTAGAAACGAGATGAGCGACAAGGGGGGCCCTTCCTTCGTCAGGCGCCCACGATCTTGGCCGCGCGTGACAGCACGGCTTCGGGGATGGTGACGCCGAATGCGGCTGCCGCCGTCGGGTTCAGGACTAGGTCCGTGCCCTGCGCGACCTCGACCGCAAGGTCGCCCGGCTTCTCGCCTTTCAGCACCCGGGCGACGATCGCGGCTGTCTGCACGCCCACCTGGAAATAGTCGAAGCCGATCGAGCCGATGCAGCCACGGGCGACGCTGTCCGTGTCACCGCTGAAGACGGGTATCTTCGCCTGGCGCGCCACCACGATCAGGCTCTCCAGGGCGGAGACGATCGTGTTGTCCGTGGGCACGTAGATGGCGTCCACTTGGCCGGCCAGGCTCCGGGCGGCGGCCACCACGTCGGCCGACTTCGACGCCGTGGCCTCGACCACCTGAATCCCGCGCTCGTTGGCGTAGCCGGTCATCAGGCGGAGGAGGGTGACGGCGTTGGCCTCGCCGGGGTTGTAGGGGATGCCCAGGGTCTTCACCTGCGGGCTGATCTCCAGGATCAGGTCGAGATGCTGGGCCAGCGGCGACAGGTCGGAAAGGCCGGTCACGTTGCCGCCCGGGCGCGCCAGGTCTGTCACCAGCCCGGCACCAACCGGATCGGTCACCGCCGTGAACACGATCGGGATGTCCTTGGTGGCCGAGGCCGCCGCCTGGGCCGAGGGCGTGCTGATCGCCACGATGACGGCCGGCGCCATGCCGACGAAGCTGCGGGCGATCTGCGCTGCCGTCGCGGGCTGGCCCTGCGCGCTCTCGTAGGTCGTCTCGGCTGCAACGCCCTGCTGCTTCAGCCCCTCGATGACGCCGTCCCGGCAGGCATCCAGCGCCGGGTGCTCGACGATAGCGGTGATCGCCACGAGCGGCGCGTCGGCGGCCCATCCGCGCACGGGCAGGGTGGTGGTGATGAGCAGGGCTATAATGAAGCTGCGGCGATCGACACGCATGGGCACCATTCCGAGGACCGAATGACGCGGTGCTTTATGCCTCGTCCGCAGGGGGGACAAGCGCTTGGTGCGCCGGCCACCCTCGCCGAGCAACGACCTCTAGCCGAGATCCCGCTCCCTGATCGCTCTGGCACGCCCGGTGACCTGCTCGACGGAAGCATAGCTGCCGGCGTTCACCACCAGGTCCCGCGCCAGTTCCAGGACGCGTTTCTCGCAGGCCGCGCGACGGTCGGGATCCTCGATCCGCTCGAGGTCGGCATTGTGGGCAAGGCCCAGGGTACGCCGGATCATCGATGCGCCGGCATAGCGGACGGCGTCGGTCCACATCTGCTCGATGAAGGCGTTTTGGGCCTGCGCGAAGATCGCCGAGCCTTCCGGCAGGAGGTCGCGCGGGTAGGCGTCGCCGGTCCGGTGGCGGGTCCAAAGGTCCAGGAACTTCTGGGCGAACCCGTGCCAGACCCCATGAATCGTTTCCACCACCCAGGCGCGATAGGCGTCCCGCTCGTGCGATACCGTCTCGTGGCCGTCATGGCTGAAGAAGTTCAGCACCAGGTTGCCGAGCAGCTTGCCGATGTCGAACGCCATCGGCCCCACGAAGGCGAACTCGGGATCGATGACCCTGGTCTCGTCAGGGGTGACCATGATCGATCCCGTATGCAGGTCCCCGTGCAGCAGGGCCTCGGCCCTCGACAGGAAGTCCAGCTTGAGCCTCGAGATGGCGAGCTTCAGCTGGTCGTCGCCCCGCCAAGCCGCGGCCCAGCCATCCAACTGCGGGCTCGTCCACCGATTGAGCTCGTGCACCATGTAGGGATGGGTGAAGATCAGGTCCTCGGTGATCTTGCACAGGTCCGTGTTCGGGCAGAACTCGGTGATCATCGCCTTGCGCTGCGCCGCCGGCAGGGCCAGGTCCGACGTGAAGAACAGCGAGCGAGCCATGTAGTCGGTGATGTGCTCGACGAAGCGGGGATAGATCACGGCGTCGATCATGCCCCGGCGCATGATGATGTGCGGCGAGAGCAGTTCCATCACGATGAGGAAGAGCGTCGGCTCGTAGTGGAGGATCTGCGGCACCAGGCCATGGCAGTGCTCCGCCTGGATCACGCTCGCCCGGTACTCGAAGAAGGCGCGGTTGAGGTCGAGAGGCCAGCTCTCGCCGACCAGCCGCACATAGGGCAGGGCCTGCTTGACGCAGATGCCGCCGTTGTTGCCCTCCACGATGAACACGAGGTTGAGGTTGCCGTCGCCGACCTCGCGAACCTGCCAGCTTCCGCTGTCGCCGCCTAAGCGGGCCACGATGTCGGGCAGGCCCGCCAGGAGGTGCCGCAACTCGTTCTCGTCCATCATGCGATAGCCGTCGGGCGTCGGCAGCGCCATGTCGTCCAGCCTTCCTGTTGTCCTGCCGCGCCCGGTCGCGCGGCACACGGTGCAGGGCGCGTTTAGCGGCGGGATCCAGGCTGGTGCAAGGGACGGAACTGGGCCGCCGCTGGCCGGTTGAGGTCCGGACGCATCGGTACCCTGCCGGCTACACGGACGACTATCGGGCGCGGATGTTGGTTCTTCGGCCGGCTGCGTGCGTGCGGCGGGCCGGCCCGTTTAGGATCATGGCGATGGGTTTGCTCGAATTGACGATCACGGTCGGCTATCTCGCCGCGATGTGCATCTACGGCTACCTCTGCTACGTCCAGGGGGTCATGGACCGTGACCGCGACGGACGCCTGCCCGCCGTGCAGAAGGCCCTGCGCTTTGGTGATCGCTTCATCGAGCCGGCTGCGCCCGCACGGCGCCGCGCGGCCGAGGTTCGTCAGCTCGGACGCTGATCAGCGCGCCAGGCGGTAGCCGCCTGCCTCGGTGACGATCAGCGAAACCTGGCCCGGGTTCGGCTCGACCTTCTGTCTCAGCCGGTAGATATGCGTCTCCAGCGTATGGGTGGTGACGCCGGTATTATAGCCCCACACCTCGTCCAGCAGCACCTCGCGCGCGACCGGCTTGTCGCCGATCCGGTAGAGATACTTCAGGATCGCGGTTTCCTTCTCGGTCAGGTGAATCTTGCGGCTGCCGTTCATGAGCATCTTGGCGGCCGGCTTGAACTGGTAGGGGCCGACCTGGAACACCGCGTCGTCGGACAGTTCGTGCTGGCGGAGATGCGCGCGGATGCGCGCCATCAGCACCCACATGCGGAACGGCTTGGTGACGTAGTCGTTGGCGCCGCTCTCCAGCGCCAGCACCTCGTCGGCATCGCCGTCGCGGCCTGTCAGCATGATGACCGGCGCCTTCACGCCGTTCCTGCGCAGGAGCTTGCACAGGTCACGCCCGTCGGTGTCGGGAAGGCCCACGTCCAGGATGACGAGATCGAACTCCTCGCCCTTCACAATGGCCAGGGCTTCCTTGCCCGATCCGGCTTCCGTGACCCTGAAGCCTTCATGCATGGCGAGCTGCTCGGCCAGTTCACGACGAAGAGCGACATCGTCGTCGACGATCAGGATACGTTCGTTCTTAGCCATTCAACCAGCCCGTCACGCCACATGCTTCAGCGGCGGTTGCCAACCTATGAGTGACGATCACGAAGCTCAAGTGATCCACAGCGTCGATGCGGTCGGCCCCATGGGCGCGGACCGGCGTGGCGGTCGCAGGAAAGTGGCGCCACGTGGCATGACACACCGTCCTGGTGAAGATCGCCCCTGCGACGCTTCTGCCTTTCCCAGGGCGGGCGCCGCCGACTACAGAAACGGGCCGGCATCTTGTTGACGGGAGCGGCGACTGGTCCGGATCTGCGGCCTCATGAAGGAAACGATGACCAGAGACGGAAGGTCGGAGGTGGAGCCAGGATGATCCTGGCACTGCATTTCCTCGTGGTCGCGGCCGCGGTCATCCTGGTGCCGCCCTCTGCCGTGGCCGCCGTCGGTCATGGCATCCTGTTCGTGCCCGTCACCGTCGGAATCTGGCGCTATGGATGGGGCTTGGTCCACCTGGTCCGGGCGCTGCTGTTCCGGGGTCTCGTGTTCCCCAGGCTCCGTCGGCGCGCCGAGCGGGCGTGGGAGCCTGGCATCGGGGCTGCCACCGAACTCTTCGTGATCGTGACGAGCTATCGGATCGCCGCCGCCACGACTCTCGCATGCTGGCGGTCGGTCATCGCGGAAGCGGCTGCGTGGGAGGGTCCCGTGACGCTGGTAGCCTCGGTGGTCGAGCGCGGCGACGAGATGGCGATCCGCCGGCTGTTCGACCTGTCGGCGCCGCCATCCCGCGTCCGGCTCCTGCTCGTCCGCCTGCCGGGGCAGGGCAAGCGGCGGGCCCTGGCGACGGCGCTGCGCGGCGTGTCCCGGCGGATGCCGCCACCGGACGCGGTGGTGGCCGTGATGGACGGCGACACCATCCTGCCCGTCGGCAGCTTGGCCCGCACCGTTCCCTTCTTCTTGCACAATCCGCGGCTGGGCGGCATCACCACGGACGAACGGCCGGCGACGCTCGGTCATCGCTTCCCTTTCTCCTCATGGTACCAGCTTCGCTTCGCACGTCGGCACCAGACCATGAGTTCGGTGGCCCTGTCCGGTCGCGTCCTGGCCATGACCGGCCGGTTCTCGCTCTTCCCGGCCGACATCGCGACCGACCCGTCATTCATCGACACGGTCGAGAATGACGGCATGGACCACTGGCGGCTCGGTCACATCCCGTTTCTTACCGGCGAGGACAAGTCGACCTGGTTCCATCTGCTGCGCGCCGGTCGCCCGATGCTCTACGTGCCGGACGTGCAGGTCCTGACGGTGGAGCACCCGCCGCCGGGCGGCTTCCTGCGCGCCTCGCGCAAGCTGGTGCTGCGCTGGTCCGGCAACATGCTGCGCTCCGGGCGCAAGGCGATCGCCCTTGGACCGGGCAGGACCGGCTGGTTCCTGTGGTGGAGCCTGATCGACCAGCGCATCTCGATCTGGACCCCGCTCATCGGGCCGATCGCTGCGATCGTGACGGCGGTGGTGGCTACCCCTTGGGCGCTGCTCTTCTACGCCATCTGGGTCGTGTTCACGCGATCCGTCCAGACACTGGTCCTGCTGACCGCCCGTTCGTCCGTCGAGGGAAGCTGGCCGCTCCTGTTGTGGTACGATCAGGTCGTGTTGGCCCTGGTCAAGGCGAGGGCCCTGTTCAGGTTGGACAGGCAACGCTGGACTCGCCAGAACATCAGCAGCCGCAGTCCGGCGAACGGCTGGCGTGGAGCATTGGTCGAGGCGGGAGCGATCTACTTGCAGGTACTGGCGGTTCTGGGCCTGGGTACGTTTTTCGTCTTCTGGTCCGGTACCTTCCCGTGGCCGTTCGAAGGGCACTGAATGTCGAAGCAGGGAACGTCGAAGCAGGGTGCGGTCGAGCCGCCCGTTCACGAGGCGGAGATCCATCGCCAGCACGTCCGGCTGAAGATCCCGATTCGGGCCGAGATCGACGGCGCATGGTTCCAGGTCGACGACTGGTCGCTGGGAGGCTTTGGCGTGGATGCCGAGCCTCCGGCCTTTCGGGAGGGCGAGATCTTCCCGGTGGTGCTCGCCCTGCCGTTCGAGGACTTCGAGCTGACGGTCCGCCTCGACGCCGAGTTGGTCTATCGCCTGCCCGACAGGCCGCGCTTCGGCTGCCGCTTCACCGGCATGACCCGCGGTCAGATCAGCCTGTTCCGCCATATCGTCGACCGCTACCTGACCGGCGAGATCGCCTCGCCCGACGACGTGCTCGTGGCACTCGGGCGCGACTCGTTCGGCCCTGCGCGGGTGCCATCCGTTGACGAGGAAGGCGGCGGCCTCCGCCGGGTGCTGGGCTGGGCCCTGGCGGGCCTGGCGGGTCTGGCCCTGGCCGCGGTCGTGGCCTGGGGGGCCTATGAGCGGTTCTACCGTATCCGCGTCACCGACGCGCGGATCGAAGTGCCGATCTATCGTGTGAGCGCACCGGTCGTCGGCGAATTGAACCAGCTGGTTGCGGTGCGGGCGCCCACCTCGGAAGGCATGCCGATCGGCCAGGTGACCGGGCCAGACGGCCGCGCCTACAATCTTCTGGCGCCCTGCAACTGCACGATCGGCCAGTGGCAGGCGGCGGACGGTGCCGCCGTGACGGCCGGAAGCTCCGTCGCCCTGCTCATCTCGAACGACGTGCCGCTGAAGGTCGTGGCGAGGGTGCCGCTGGACAAGGCGCGGACCCTGACACCCGGAACGCCCGTACGCCTGTCCCTGCCAGGCGAAGGGGCCAGCCGCACGGGCCAGATCGAGCAGATCGAGCTGAAGGTCCCGCTGGAGAGCCTGATCGACCGGCGTCCGGCCGGCCGCGGAGATCCCCTCGTGCCGGTGGTCGTGCGCCCCGACGAGCCGCTGGACTTCGACCTGCTGGGTACGCCCGTCACCGTCGACCTGCGCTAGCCGGTGGCCCCCGTCGTGGACAGCTCTTTGGGTGTGCAGGTCCAGGCCTTCCTGAAGGGCTACCTGAACGCCCGAAGCGCCGCCGGCTCCGAGCTGGCCGTCGGCGAGGACCTGGCGATCGTCCGCTACCGCGTGCCGATGGGCCGTCCATCCGAGCTGTTCTGCTGGGGTACCCGCACCAAGCGCCTGCCACTGGAGCGCGGGATGTGGCTGACCTTGATCGGCGCCGACGCGGCGAGCTGGCCGCGCGACCTGCCTCGATCCATGCAGAAGCTCGCCGACGAGTACCTGATGGAGGCGATGCTGCCGCTCGGCGCGGAGGTTGCGGCCGACATCCAGGTGCATGAACTTGCCGATGCATCGGGCGCTGCCCGCCGCGTGGCGGCACGACCCGCCGCTGGCGCCGTGCATGCGGCCGTCGCCTATTTCGGTGCCGAGACGAACGGTACGTTGGCCGCGACGGCGCGTTTCGGCTGGGCCGACCGGGGCTTGGTGGTGGTGGACCAGGTCCTCACGCAGCCGGCCTTTCGCCGCCGAGGAATGGGTGAAGCCCTGATGGCGGCGATGAGCGCCAGGGCCGGTGCGCTGGGTGCGGCCCGCATGCTGCTGATCTCCTCGGAGGAGGGGCGGCGCCTCTACGAGCGGGTCGGCTTCCGGCTGCTGGCCCCTGTGGCGGTCTACCGGCAGGCCTAGAAACTCCCTGGCACCTGCGGTTCGTTCTCCTCTTGTTCTCGGAGGATCCACTCCCCACCATGTCACGTACATGGTCCGGAGCGGCGGCGGGGCGAGCATGAACACGACGGAAGGCCTGACCGGGCTGGAACTGCTCAAGGCGGTGGCGGAAGCGCCGGACCTGATCCAGAGGCCGGAGGGCGGGCAGGCCCTCACCCTGGCGTCGGACTACCAGCCCGCCGGCGACCAGCCGCAGGCCATCGCAGAGATCACCGACGCCCTCCTGCGTGGCGAGCGCGACCAGGTGCTGCTGGGCGTCACCGGCTCCGGGAAGACGTTCACCATGGCGAACGTCATCAAGAACCTGCAGCGGCCGACACTGATCCTGGCACCCAACAAGATCCTGGCCGCCCAGCTCTATGGCGAGATGAAGAGCTTCTTTCCCGAGAACTCGGTCGAGTACTTCGTCTCGTACTATGACTACTACCAGCCGGAAGCCTACGTCGCCCGGACCGACACCTATATCGAGAAGACGTCGGCCATCAACGAGCAGATCGACCGGATGCGCCACTCGGCGACCCGCGCGCTGTTCGAGCGTGACGATGTGGTGATCGTGGCGTCGGTCAGCTGCATCTACGGCATCGGTAGCCCCGAGACCTATGCCCGGATGACCATGACGCTCAAGCGCGGCCAGAAGGTCGACCGCGCCAAGCTGCTGCGCGCCTTCGTCGAGCTTCAGTACAAGCGCAACGACATGGAGCTGGCCCGCGGCAACTTCCGGGCGAAGGGCGACGTGATCGAGATCTTCCCGGCCCATCTGGAGGACAAGGCCTGGCGGATCGACCTGTTCGGCGACACGGTCGACGCGCTGGTGGAAATCGATCCGCTCACGGGCAAGCGGCTGGAGAAGATGGACCAGATCCGCCTCTACCCGAACAGCCATTACGTGACACCCAAGCCCACGTTGCAGGCGGCTGTGGAAGGGATCAAGAAGGAGCTGGAGGAGACGCTGGAGCACTACCGGGCGACCGGCAAGCTGCTGGAAGCCGAGCGGATCGAGCAGCGGACGACTGCCGACCTCGAAATGATCCTGACCACCGGCTCCTGCTCCGGCATCGAGAACTACTCGCGCTATCTGACCGGCCGCGCGCCTGGCGAGCCGCCGCCGACCCTGTTCGAGTACCTGCCGAAGAACGCCTTGCTGATCGTCGACGAGAGCCACGTGACGGTCCCGCAGGTGGGCGGCATGTACAAGGGCGACTTCGCCCGCAAGTCGATCCTGGCCGAGTTCGGCTTCCGCCTGCCGTCCTGCAAGGACAACCGCCCCCTCAAGTTCGAGGAATGGGACGCGATGCGGCCGCAGACGATCTTCGTCTCGGCCACGCCCGGCCCCTGGGAGATGGAGCGGACCGGCGGCGCGTTCTCCGAGCAGGTCATCCGCCCGACCGGCCTGATCGACCCGGTCTGCGAGGTGCGACCCGTCGAGCACCAGGTCGACGACCTGATGCACGAGATCAGGCTCGCCAAGGAGAAGGGCCTGCGCACGCTGGTGACGACGCTCACCAAGCGCATGGCCGAGGACCTGTCGGAGTACCTGCACGAGCAGGGCATCCATGTCCGCTACATGCATTCTGATATCGACACGCTGGAGCGCATCGAGATCATCCGCGATCTGCGCCTGGGCAAGTTCGACGTCTTGGTCGGCATCAACCTGCTGCGCGAGGGCCTGGACATTCCCGAATGCGGGCTGGTGGCGATCCTGGACGCCGACAAGGAAGGCTACCTCCGCTCGGAAACGTCCCTGGTGCAGACGATCGGCCGTGCCGCGCGCAACGTGGAGGGCAAGGTCATCCTCTACGCCGACACGATGACCCGCTCGATCAGGGCGGCTCTGTCGGAGACGGAGCGCCGGCGCGCCAAGCAGCTCGCCCACAACGAGTTGCACGGCATCACCCCGCAGACGATCAAGCGGCACATCGCCGACATCATGCGCGACGTGGCCGAGCGCGACTACGTGACGATCGACCTGGTCGAGGACAAGCCGACCATCCTGAGCGGCATGGAGCTGCAGCGCCATATCGGCGAGCTGGAGAACCGGATGCGCAAGGCAGCCGCCAACCTCGAGTTCGAGGAGGCAGCCCGGCTGCGCGACGAGATCAAGCGGCTGGAGGATGGCGAGCTGGGGATGCCGTCGCGGCCGGTGGCGCAGGCGAGCGCCAATGCCTGGAAGCCCACCAGCAAGTCGCGGGCGGAAAAGGCCAGGGACGCCAAGGCAAAGGCGCGGGGACGCAAGCGGCAGGGAGCCTGACCAGATCGCCCTGGTATTAACGCCGGGCCTGGAAGAACCCTCGCAACAGCTCCGCCGCCTCGCTCTCGCGGATGCCGGCTACCACCTCCGGCCGATGGTGGCAGGTCGGCTGCTCGAAGATCCGCGGGCCGTTCTCGACGCCGCCGCCCTTTGGATCCGAGGCGCCGTAGTACAGCCGGCGAATGCGTGCGAACGAGATGGCCTGGGCGCACATGGGGCAGGGCTCCAGCGTGACCCACAGGTCGCACTCGGGCAGGCGTGGCGATCCGGCCCGAGCCGCGGCGGCGCGCAGTACCACCATCTCGGCATGGGCGGTGGGGTCGTGTCGTTCCTCGACCCGGTTGCCGTCCGCGGCCACGATCTCGCCACCCTGCACGATCACGGCACCCACCGGCACTTCACCACGGTCTGCCGCGGCCCGGGCTTCCGCGAGCGCAAGCTCGACCGGTGAGCTCAAGGACGATTCTCGAGCCGCACGGCCGTATGACGGGCCTCCGGCGGAACATCCTGGACCCTGGTCTCGAACCGGACGGTGGCACGGGCCTCGAGGATCGCCGGCTCGACCTTGATGATCTCGTTCACCAGCTCCTTGCGGTCATCGTCCAGCACCGACACGTGGAGCGGCGGGACGGTCCTGGCATAGTCGGTCGTGTTCACCACTTCGCCCGTCACCACCAGCACGCGCACGCCGTTCTCCTGGGTCTCCGCCGAGGTCACGCCGCGGATCTCGATGCCCGGGTCGATCGTCACCGACAGCCCGACCAGCCGATAGACGCCAGCGGTCTGCGGCCACATGGTCGCGATGCGGTCGCGCGCCAGCACGGCACCGGCGACGAGGGTGACCAGAACGAGCAGCACGATCCAGCCGAGCCTGCTGCTGCGGCTTCCCGGCCTGACGGTGCCGGAGGTCTCACCGGGGCGAACCGGATCGGGCGCCGGCGGCGGCGGAGCGGTGGCGGACTCGGTGGCCGTGTGCTGGGGATCCACGAACCAGCGATGGCGACAGTTGGCGCAGGATACCATGCGGCCGCGCTCGCCGATGGCAGCGCTGTCGATCCGGTACTTGGCGGCGCAGTTGGGACAGGTGACGATCATGGGATCCGGAACGTATCGTATACCACACGTGTCCGTTGCAACGTGCGGATCTTCACGTAATCGTCGTCAGGCAACGTCGCCTCAGCGTTCGTCGTTTGCCGACCGGCAACCTGCTTGGGTTCAAAATTGAACGACCAGCGCGAAATCATTGTCCAGCTCATCGGCGCCGCCATGGCATATGGCTCGGGCCCGGACGTTCTGCGCGACATCGACCTCACGCTGCAAGCGGGATCGTTCCACGTGCTCACCGGCCGGAGCGGTGCCGGCAAGACCTCGCTGCTGAAGATGATCGCGCTGGCGAGGCCACTGGCGCGCGGGCGCCTGGACCTGTTCGGCCAGGACGTGACGCATGTACGGCGCCATGCCCGCCCGGGGCTGAGGCGCAGGATCGGCATGATCTTCCAGGACTTCCGCCTGCTCGACCATCTGACCGTCTTTGACAACGTCGCCTTGCCGTTGCGGCTCGCCCAGGTCGACACGAAGGAGACCGAGATGTCGACCGGGGAGATGCTGTCCTGGCTCGGCATGGACAATCTCGCTAGGGAGTTCCCGCCCGTGCTGTCCATGGGCCAGCGCCAGCTGATCGCCGCCGCGCGGGCGGTGGTGACGCGGCCGGCCTTGCTTTTGGCCGACGAGCCCACGAGCCATCTGGACCACGATCGGGGCGACCGGTTGATGCGCCTGTTCATGGAACTCAATCGGATGGGCACGGCAGTTCTGATCGCTACGCACCACGCCGGTGCCCTGCGCCGGTACCCGTTCCGGCAGTTGCAGGTGCATGACGGTACGTTGTGGCCTGCCGGACCGGCCGCCTGGCAGCCGGCGGAACGCATCGCATGAAGCGCAGCGACGTCGTGATCCCGCTCGACCGCACGGCCGCTGGCCGCATGATGACTTGGTCGATCGCCGTCCTGGTCTATCTCGCGGTGCTGGCGCTGGCAGTGGCCGGTGCTGCGCACCAGTTGCTGGGTGCTGCCGCGGAGAACGCCAACGTCGCGATCGTGTCGCTGCCGCCGCCGCTCGATGCCTCGAAGGCGGAAGGCGACCTCGCGGCGGTCACCGCCCTCCTGCTGGCTGATCCCGACATCGTCCGGGTCGACCGGATCCCGGCAGCCGAGGTCAGCGATCTTCTCGGTCAACCCGACGGGACGACGCTGCCGCTGCCCAGCCTCCTGGAACTGCGGTTCCGGCCGGCCCTGGAACCGGACTTCACGCGCGTGACCGGGCTCGTCCGCAGCGTCGTGCCGGACGCCGTCGTCGAGGACGCCGGCAAGGCCGGCGGCGCGAGGATCGATGTGGCGGAGAGCCTGCGCCTCCTGGGTACGGCTGCGGCCATCATGTTCCTGGCGGCTGCCATCGCCCTGGTCGTCGCCGTCATCCGCAGCGCCGTCCGTCACCAGGATGAGACCGTCGATCTTCTGCGGATGCTTGGGGCCTCCGACCGTTTCCTGGCCCGGCAGTTCCAGCGCCACGTGCTGCACGTGGCGCTGCGCGGGGGCCTGATCGGCTTTGCCGCGGCTGCCGTGACGATCGTCGTCCTGCTGGATGCCGGCGGCCTTCTCGAGCTGCCGGGCCTGGCGTCGCTGACCGCGATGCCGACCCCCTGGATCCTGCTGGCCGCCGTCCCACTGGTGATGGTCCTCCTGCTCACCGCGATCGGCCGCGTCACGGCGGGCCTGGCTCTGCGGCATCTGGATTGATCGGCAGGCTTACCCCCTGAAGCTGTTCTTCTCGGCGCGCAACTGGGCAAAACGCTCGGCCGTTCCCGCCAGGAGGAAGGGATTGGTGCGCTTTTCCTCGGCCAGGGTCGTGGGCACGGTCGGCTCGCCGGCGCTGCGCATGGCCTGGATCTTCTCGAGCCGCGCCTTGATCTCGGCGTTGTCGGGGAAGACATGGGCCGCGAATTTCGCGTTGCCGAGCGTGTACTCGTGCCCGGAATAGACGACCGTGTCGTCCGGCAGACCGCTCAGCAGCTGCAGCGAGTGCCAGAGCACGTCCGGCGTTCCCTCGCCGACCCGGCCGCAGCCCATGGTGAACATGACGTCGCCGCAGAACAGGACCTTCGCGTCGGGCAGGTAGTAGCTGATATGGCCCTGGCAGTGGCCGGGCGTATCCAGGACTTCCACCGTCGTGCCCAGGAGCTCGAAGCGCTGGCCGGGCTCCACCGTGCGGGTGAGCTTCGGCAGGCGATGGCAGTCTGCGCCGTTGCCGATCACCTCGACATGCGTGGCAAGCGCCAGCTGCTCGACGCCGTCGATATGGTCCGCATGATAATGGGTGATCAGGATCGTCCCGATCTGCAGACCCCGCTCGGCGAGCTTCTGGGCAATCGGCTCCGCGGCACCCGGGTCGACGATCACGACCGTCGAGTTGCCGTTCCGCCGCAGCATGAACGCGTAGTTGTCGTCCAGGATCGGCAGCAGTTCCACGGTGATATCGGTGTCGGCCAAGTCTCGTCTCCCCTTCATGATCGCGGTCGGGATCGTATATGGTCCGCAAGGGCGGGTCGTGCCAGCTTGGCGGCCTGCCGATCTGAGGCCGATGCCGGTGATGCGATGACGACCGACCTGGAGCAGTTCTATGCGAGCCGCAAGGGCCAGCTGGCGCGCCGGCTGGTCGGACTGCAACTGCGCCAGCTATGGCCCGACGTGACCGGAAAGACCATCGTCGGCCTGGGCTTCGCCGCGCCCTACATGGATGTGTTCGCCGAGCAGGCTGCCCAGACCATCGCGCTGGTGCCATCCAGCATGGGTGCCGGCCGCTGGCCCGAAGAAGGGCCCAATCGCCTTGCGATTTTCCAGGAAGACGAGATCCCACTGGCAGACCAGAGCGTCGACCGCATCCTCATGGTGCATGCACTGGAAACCTGCCGCAGTCTTGACCGGCTCATGCGCGAGATCTGGCGGGTGTTGGCGGACGACGGCCGGATCGTGTTGATCGTGCCCAACCGGCACGGCCTCTGGTGCCTTTCCGACACCACCCCGTTCGGTCAGGGCTCGCCGTTCACGGCCGGACAGTTGCAGCGGCTCCTGGCCCGGCATCTGCTTGTTCGCGGGGAGGTGCGTCGGGCCATGTTCGTGCCGCCGTGGAATCTCAAGCTGCTGCAGCGGATGGCCATTCCACTGGAACGGGCCGGCCAGCGGCTCTGGCCGGAACTGTCGGGAATCCTGCTGGCCGAGGCGGAAAAGCAGCTCTATCTCGGTGCTCCTTCCTTCCAGATCGCCCAGCCGCGCCGTCGCCGCTACGTCGTCATGCCGGAAACCGCCGCCGCCCGGACCAGCACCACCGTCCCCGTCCGCATGCTCGCCCCGAACGACCGCAGGCCGCCCAGGCGGTAATCACCGGTCCGGCAGGTTCCGCCGGGTGGACGAGGCCCACACCGCTGCACGCCGGCACCGTCGACGCGGAGCGCATGTGGCTGTTCATCGGATCACTGCGGCGATGTGCCAGTAGGCCTACGGCCAAGCGGCAAGATTTTTTTAATGAAACTCAGGCATAAGCGTGCCGAGGTTCAAGTTTCCCTGCTGTCCATGCGCTTGCAGGCCTATAACCGCTCGATGTAGCAACTGCATCTGACCGGCATCCGCGGCATGAATGTTCACATTCTTTGCCGGTGAGACCATCGCTCGTGACGCTGCTTGCCGGTCATGGAGTTTTTGCCTTGAGGAGATCCTCCCATGTCATTTGTTGAGGCAGTATCGGCTTGCTTCTCCAAGTACGCGACATTTCGAGGCAGGGCATCCAGGTCCGAGTTCTGGTACTTCAGCCTGTTCATCGTCCTGGTGATGATTGGGGCGACCATCCTTGATGCCGCGCTGTTTCCTCACGGGCGCTCGCTTTTTCCGTCGATCCTGGGCCTCGTCATCCTGCTTCCCAGCATCGCGGTGCTGGTGCGGCGGCTGCACGACACGGATCGGTCGGGCTGGTGGTACTGGATCTCGTTCGTGCCGCTGATCGGCACGATCGTGCTGTTCGTGTTCGCCGTGCAGCGAGGTACGCCGGGGCAGAACAGCTATGGGTGAATGCTGCGCGGCTGCTATGAGCCGATGGCGTCCAGCTCGAACGGCGTCGTCTGGTACATCTCGTTGATCCAGTTGCCGAAGAGCAGGTGGGCATAGGCCCGCCAGCGGTTCACCGGCCGCTTGGACAGGTCGTCGTCGGGATAGTAGCGCAGCGGCATCTCGATGTTCAGGCCGCGTTCCAGGTCGCGCCGATATTCGCGGTCGAGCGTGAACGTGTCGTATTCCAGGTGGTTGAACATGAAGAGGTGCCGGTTGGCCGGGTCCTCGCACAGGCAGAGGCCGGCACGGGATGAGCGCGCGAGCACCCGGATGCTGCCATCGGTCGGCAGGTCCTCTTCCCGAACCTCGGTGTGGCGGCTGACCGGCACCCAGAACTCGTCGTCGAAGCCGCGCATGAGCGGCGAACGCGCAGCGTCGCGCGGTTCGGTGACTTCGTGGCGGAAGATGCCGAAGCGCTTCTGGGGCAGGGCATGCTTGGGCACGCCGTGGAAATGGTAGAGCGCAGCCTGGGCGCCCCAGCAGACGTTGAAGGTCGAGTGCACATGGGTGCGCGACCATTCGAGGACGTCGACCAGCTCCTGCCAATACTTGACGTCCTCGAACTCGAGCAGCTCGACCGGCGCGCCGGTGATCAGAAGCCCGTCGAACTTGCGCTCCCGCACCTGCTCCCAGCTCCGATAGAAGCTCTGCAGATGGGACTGCGGAACGTTGCTGGGCACGTAGCTGCCGGTTGAGATCAGCGTCAGTTCGACCTGGAGCGGCGTAGCACCCAAGAGCCGTGCGAACTGGGTCTCGGTCGTCAGCTTGTCCGGCATGAGGTTGAGAAGGCCGACCTGCATGGGCCGGATGTCCTGCTTCTCGGCGACATCTTCCCCGATCAGGCGTACGCCTTCGTTCCGCAGCAGTTCCGCCGCCGGCAGATCGTTGGGTATCTTGATGGGCATGAATCGGTCCTCAGGCTCTCACCTAGCCTAACGGCCGACCGATCATGGACGGATATGTGACGATCTCCTGGGCAGGCCCCAGAAAATCTTCCTATATCACGACCTTTTAGCGGTTTGTTTAGCGTGGCCGCAAGCCGGTCGGCGCAAATCACCACGGACAACGACTGGAAGCTGGCCGTCCGCTCCCGGCTTGTCAAGGTATCGCCCCGCAGGCGCGATATTCCGCCGGCGCAGGGACGTGGATGCGGATTTATGCATCCCGGCCTCCCGTTTCCGAAGGGGCCCTTGCCAACCCGAACACAACCGCTGGAATGTACGGGCGCGGCTCCGGCTTTCAACGTGGACGATGCGGGGTGGGCCGCGCACCTTCGCGCCACATAGAGTTTGCGCAGGCTCATGGATCGGCTGGAACCGTCCGGAACCCTGTGCTGAAGGACCTGCGTCGTGATGGATACTGTCCAGCCGATCTCCATCCCGCCCGCCTCGAAGCGGCTGGCGGCCTCCCCCCCGACGGACCTGAAGGAAGCGATCGTCACGACGCTTCGCTACTCCGTCGGCAAGAACCCGGACTTCGCGCGCCTGCACGACTGGTACGCGGCCACCGCCCTGGCCCTTCGCGACCGCTTGGTCGACAAATGGTTCGCCACTACCGATCAGACCTACCGGCAGCAGAAGAAGCGGGTTTACTATCTGTCGCTGGAGTTCCTGATCGGCCGGCTCCTCACCGATACGGCCAGCAACCTGGGATTGCTGGACGAGGTGAAGGAGGCGCTGCGTGCGCACGGGATCGACTTCGAGGCGGTCAAGGCGCTGGAGCCGGATGCGGCCTTGGGCAATGGCGGCCTGGGGCGCCTGGCCGCCTGCTTCATGGAGAGCATGGCGACCGTCGGGGTGCCCGGCTACGGCTACGGCATCCGCTACGATTTCGGCCTGTTCCGTCAGGTCATCCGCGACGGCTGGCAGGTCGAGCTGCCGGAAGACTGGCTGGCCTTCGGCAATCCCTGGGAATTCGAGCGGCCCGAGGTGAACTACGAGATCGGCTTTGGCGGCCATGTCGAGGCCGAGGACGATGTCGACGGGAAGGTCGCCTATGCCTGGCAGCCTTCCGAGCGGGTAATCGCCCAGGCCTATGACACACCCGTGGTCGGCTGGCAGGGCAAGACCGTCAACACGCTGCGTCTATGGGCCGCCCGCCCGATCACGCCGATCCGCCTGGATGCGTTCAACCGCGGCCATCATGTCGACGCGTTCGCCGAGCAGGTGCGGGCGACCGCGATCTCGCGCGTGCTCTACCCCGACGATTCCACGCCCGAAGGCCATGAGCTGCGGCTGCGCCAGGAGTTCTTCTTCACCTCCGCCTCGCTGCAGGACCTGATCCGGCGCCACCTCACCCAGTATGACGACCTGACCTCGCTGCCCGAGGCGGCCAGCATCCAGCTGAACGATACGCACCCGGCCCTCTCGGTGCTGGAGCTGATGCGCATCCTGGTCGACCAGAACGGGTTCGAGCTGGACAAGGCGTTCGCCATCACCCGCGCCACGTTGGGCTACACCAATCACACCCTTCTGCCGGAGGCCCTGGAGACCTGGCCCGTGCCGCTGTTCGAGCGGTTGCTGCCGAGGCACATGCAGCTGGTCTTCGAGATCAATGCCATGCACTTGGCATCAGTCCGCCAGCGTCCGGACGCCAACGACGATCTGATCCGCTCCGTGTCGCTGATCGACGAAAGCCACGGCCGGCGCGTCCGCATGGGCCATCTGGCCTTCATCGGCTCGAAGATGGTCAACGGGGTGTCCGGCCTGCACGGCGAGCTGATGCGCGACACCGTGTTCAAGGACCTGAACAGGCTCTTCCCGGACCGCATCACCCACATCACGAACGGCATCACCTTCCGGCGCTGGATGGTGGAGTGCAATCCGGACCTGGCCCGGCTGATCACCCAGGCGATCGGCGATGAATGGATCGCCCGGGCGGACCGACTGAAGGATCTGGAGCGATTTGCCGACGATCAGAACTTCCTGGAGCGTTTCGCGCAGGTCAAGCGGGGAGCCAAGGACCGGCTGGCCGCCTTCGTGGCGCAACGAACCGGGATCCGGATCGACCCGCAATCAATGTTCGACATCCAGATCAAGCGCATCCACGAGTACAAGCGGCAGCTGCTGAACATCCTAGAAACGATCCATCTCTACGAAGCCATGCGCGCCAACCCCGAGCGCGACTGGACACCGCGCGTCAAGATCTTCGCCGGCAAGGCGGCGGCGAGCTATCATCGCGCCAAGCTGATCATCAAGCTGATCAACGACGTGGCGCGGGTGATCAACCGCGACCCGACGGTTCGCGACAAGCTGCGGGTCGTGTTCATGCCGAACTACAACGTCTCGCTCGCCGAGATGCTGGTGCCGGCGGCGGACCTCTCCGAGCAGATCTCGACCGCCGGCATGGAGGCATCCGGCACCGGCAACATGAAGTTTCAGGCCAACGGTGCGGTGACGATCGGAACGCTGGATGGCGCCAATGTCGAGATCAGCGAGCGGGTAGGGCGCGACAACATCCTGATCTTCGGGCTGACGGCCGATGAGGTCCGCGAGCGCTGGAGCAAGGGCCACAATCCGCGCGCCATCATCGAGGGCAATCCCGATCTCACCCAGGTGCTGGAAGCGGTCCGCAGCGGCGTGTTCTCGCCGGACGATCCCGGCCGCTACGCCCCGATCGTGGAAGACCTCTACAGTTCGGACTATTTCATGATTGCCGCCGACTTCGCGGACTTCGTGCGCGCCCAGCGCGAGGCGGACGGGCTGTACCGCCGGTCCGCGCGGTGGCGCCACATGTCGCTGCGGAACACGGCGAATGCCGGCTGGTTCTCCTCCGATCGGGCAATCCGCGAGTATGCCGAGCGGATCTGGCATGCGCCGATGGACCCCGAATGAAGTAGTCCATCGTGCAACCCGCCTCCGACTACCTCGTCCTCCACTCGGCCTCGACGCCGTGCTGGAGGCCCGTCATGGCGACCTGTTCGCCGTGCTCGGGCCACACAAGGTCGGGGGCGGGATCGTCATCCGCACGTTCGTGCCGTCGGAGGACCCCTGCGGGCCCCATGGACGACGACCTCTTAGGCGAGTTCGATGGCTGGGACGGCTGCCGTCATGCGATGCGCCGTCGCCTGGGCGCGGCCTCGAGCTGTTGCTGGCCGAACTGCGCGAAGGCGTCCCCTGCAAGTACGAGATCCGTGGGGCGGACGACATGCTGCTGGCGCTGAAAGCCGACCCAGTCGGCTTTGCCGCCGTCTACCAGGCAGGCGCCGCCTCGACCATGGCCAAGGTCGATGCTTTTGCCTGGAAGGACGACGAGCGGCTCTTTGGCGCCAGAGGCGCCCCGCCAGTCACGGTCGCCAGCAATTTCAAGTCCAAGCCCAGGCTTCATTATCGCCTGAGCCTGCCGAAACCTGGAAGCGGGCAAGCAGTTCTCAACACGGATGCTGCGTACTACCGAGGCAGCGGGATGGGCAATCTCGGTGGAATCGTGAGCGAGCCGATACCATGGCACGGCCGGCCGTACCCGGCGCTCGTCACGCTTCCCCCGCTTTCCACCCTGTTCTTCGTGGCGAATGATGAGCAAGCTGCCTGAGCGGCTGGCATGACAAGAACGGGCGAGGGGGCGACCGATGAACGAAGTCAGGACACCGACCACGGCACTGGCACGCAATGCCATGGCTTATGTTCTGGCAGGGGGACGAGGATCGCGCCTCCATGAGCTCACCGATCGCCGCGCCAAGCCCGCCGTCTATTTCGGCGGCAAGACCCGGATCATCGACTTCGCGCTGAGCAACGCCCTCAACTCCGGAATCCGGCGCATCGCGGTCGCCACCCAGTACAAGGCGCACAGCCTGATCCGTCACCTGCAGCGCGGCTGGAACTTCCTCCGCCCCGAGCGCAACGAGGGATTCGACATTCTGCCTGCCAGCCAGCGCGTCTCCGAGACGCAATGGTACGAAGGCACCGCTGACGCCGTCTTCCAGAACATCGACATCATCCAGGACTACAAGCCCGAGTTCATGGTCATCCTGGCCGGTGACCATGTCTACAAGATGGACTACGGGCTGATGTTGCAGCAGCACTGTGATACCGGGGCCGACGTCACCGTGGGCTGCCTGGAAGTCCCACGCATGGAGGCGGTGGGCTTCGGCGTCATGCATATCGACGAGAACTTGCGCATCGTCGACTTCCTGGAGAAGCCCAAGGATCCGCCGGGCATGCCGAACAACCCGGACCTGGCCCTGGCCAGCATGGGCATCTACGTCTTCAAGACCGACTTCCTGTTCGACCAGCTTCGCCGCGACGCGGAGGACCCGAACTCCTCGCGGGACTTCGGCAAGGACCTGATCCCCTACCTCGTCAAGAACGGCAAGGCGGTTGCCCACCGGTTCACCCAGTCCTGCGTGAAGTCGAAGGCGGAGAACGAGGCCTACTGGCGCGACGTCGGCACGGTCGACGCCTACTGGGAAGCCAATATCGACCTGACCGACATCGTCCCGCAACTCGACCTCTACGACCATGAATGGCCGATCTGGACCTATTCCGAACTCACCCCGCCGGCCAAGTTCGTCCACGACGTCGAAGGCCGGCGCGGTGAAGCGGTGAGCTCGCTGGTGTCGGGTGGCTGCATCGTGTCGGGTTCGAAGATCCGCCGCTCGCTGCTCTTCAACCGCGTGCATGTCCATTCCTATGGTGTGCTCGACGGTGCGGTGGTGCTCCCCTACGTGACGATCGGCCGTGGCGCCCGTCTGCGCAACGTCATCATCGACGGCGGCGTCACCATCCCGGATGGGCTGGTGGTCGGCGAGGATCCGGAACGTGACGTCCAGCGCTTCCGGCGGACGGACCGGGGCATCTGCCTCATCACCCAGCCAATGATCGACCGGCTCGCGCTGTAATGGCGCTTTCGGTTCTCTCGGTCGCATCCGAGTGCTTTCCCCTCGTCAAGACCGGAGGGCTGGCGGATGTGGTGGGGGCACTGCCCAATGCGCTGGCGCCGCACGACGTGGCGGTGCGCACACTCCTGCCCGCCTACCGCCAAGTCATGGGCAAGGCGCTCGACGTCGAGCGCCTGCTCGACCTGCCGGACCTGTTCGGCGCCGACGGCAGGCTGCTCGGGGCAAGATCGCCGGACGGATCCGACCTGCTGCTGGTCGACGCCCCGCACCTCTATGATCGCGTCGGCGGACCTTACCTCGACGCGACCGGGCAGGACTGGCCCGACAACGCGCAGCGCTTCGCTGCCCTCTCAATGGTGGCAGCCCGGCTCGGGCGCGGTCTCCTGCAGGGCTTCAGGCCCGACATCGTCCACGCCCATGACTGGCAGGCGGGCCTGGCCCCAGCCTATCTGGCCCTGTTCGGCGGCCGGCGTCCAGCCACGGTGCAGACCGTCCACAACCTGGCCTTTCAGGGCCAGTTCCCGCCGCGGCTCTTGGGCGAACTGCACCTGCCGAGCAGCGCCTTCGTCCCGGAAAGCCTGGAATATTACGGGCAGATCGGCTTCCTGAAGGCCGGGCTGAACTACGCGGACCGGATCACCACGGTCAGCCCGACCTATGCGCGCGAGATCCGGACGCCAGAGGGCGGCATGGGCCTGGACGGGCTTCTCAACGCCAGGGGCGACCGGCTGATCGGGATCGTCAACGGGATCGACATGACGATCTGGGATCCTGCCAACGATCCGCTGCTGGCCAGCAACTACACGGCCGATCGCCTGGACGGCCGGGCACCGAACAAGACGGCCTTGCGGGCGCGCTTCGGTCTGGACGAGGATGCCTCCCCGGTCTTCTGCATGATCACCAGGCTCAGCTGGCAGAAGGGCATCGACCTCCTCCTGGATAGCGCCCCCTATCTGGTGGAGGCCGGTGGCCAGCTGGCCATCCTGGGTGCTGGCGACATCCAGACCGAGGGTGCCTATGCCAGGCTGGCCGAGCGGCATCCGGGCCGGGTCGGCTGCATGTTCGGCTACAGCGAGGAGATCGCCCACCTGCTCGAGGCAGGGTCGGATGCGATCCTGATCCCGTCCCGCTTCGAGCCGTGCGGCCTGACCCAACTCTATGGCTTGCGCTACGGCTGCGTGCCGGTGGTGAGCCGGGTTGGCGGGCTCGCCGATACGGTGGTCGATGCGAACGATGCCGCCTGCAACGCCGGCGTGGCGACGGGAATCCAGTTCTTCCCCGTCACCACCTCGGCCCTGCGGGACGCGGTCCGCCGCACGCTGGCCTTGCACGAGGACCGCGACGCCTGGACCAGAATGCAGCAGAACGGCATGCGCAGCGACCTTGGCTGGGCACGACGTGCCGGCATCTACGCGGATCTCTACCGCAAGCTCGTTGAAAAGGGGGGAATGGCAACATGACGATCCAGACGATCCCGACCGAACCGTTCCCCGACCAGAAGCCCGGCACGTCGGGCCTGCGCAAGAAGACCCAGGTCTTCATGCAGCCTCGCTACGTCGAGAACTTCGTCCAGTCGATCTTCGACAGCCTCGACGACAAGCAGGGCAAGATGCTGGTCGTAGGGGGCGACGGCCGGTTCTTCAACCGTGAGGCCATCCAGGTCATCCTGAAGATGGCCGCGGCCAACGGCTTCGGCGCGGTGCTGGTCGGCCAGGGTGGCCTCCTGTCCACCCCGGCCGCCTCCTGCGTGATCCGGGCCCGCAAGGCCTTTGGGGGCATCATCCTGTCCGCCTCGCACAACCCGGGCGGCGCCGACGGAGACTTCGGCATCAAGTACAATATCGGCAACGGCGGGCCGGCCCCGGAGAAGATCACCGAGGCGATCTTCGCCTGCACGAAGACGATCAGCGAATACCGGATCTCGGACGCGGCGGACGTCGACCTGGATACGCTCGGCCAACAGGACCTTGACGGCATGGCCGTGCACGTCATCGATCCGGTCGAGGACTATCTGGGCCTGATGGCCAACATCTTCGACTTTCCCAAGATCCAGGAGATGTTCGCGTCGGGCTTCACCATGCGCTTCGACGCCATGCATGCCGTGACCGGACCCTATGCCACGGTCATCCTGGAGGGCGTGCTGGGTGCCATGCCCGGCACCGTCGTCAACGGCATGCCCTCGCCGGATTTCGGTGGCCATCACCCGGACCCGAACCTGGTCCACGCCAAGGAACTCCATGACCTGATGATGGGACCGGACGCCCCGGATTTCGGCGCGGCCTCGGACGGCGACGGCGACCGCAACCTGATCATCGGCAAGGGGATCTTCGTGACCCCGTCGGACAGCCTGGCCATCCTCGCGGCCAACGCCCACCTCGCCAAGGGCTATGCCGGCGGGATCAAGGGCATCGCCCGGTCGATGCCGACCAGTGCCGCGGCCGATCGGGTGGCGGAGAAGCTCGGCGTTCCTCTCTACGAGACGCCCACCGGCTGGAAGTTCTTCGGCAACCTGCTCGACGCTGGCATGGCGACGATCTGCGGCGAGGAGAGTGCCGGGACGGGCTCGGACCATGTCCGCGAGAAGGACGGGCTCTGGGCTGTCCTTCTGTGGCTGAACATCCTGGCGGTACGCAGGCAGTCGGCGAAAGACATCGTCGCCGAGCATTGGGCCACCTACGGGCGCAACTACTATACGCGCCACGACTACGAGGAGGTCGATGCCGAGGCGGCCGGCAAGCTGGTCGAGGAGTTGCGCATGCGCCTGAGCGAGCTGCCGGGGAGAGTCGCAAATGGCCGGGGCATCTCGCGGGCGGATGACTTCACCTACAACGATCCGGTCGACGGCTCGACCAGCGCGAAGCAGGGCATCCGCATCCTGTTCGACGACGGTGCCCGGATCGTCCTGCGCCTTTCCGGCACGGGCACGGCCGGCGCCACGCTGCGCCTTTATCTCGAGCGCTTCGAACCCGATCCCACCCGCCACCAACTGGATACGCAGGACGTGCTGGCCGACCTGATCGACACCGCCGAGCAACTGGCCGGCATCAAGGCGCGCACCGGACGCGACGCGCCCTCGGTCATCACCTGAGTGGCTTTCCGAATTCTCCCGGGACGCCCGCACCCGCTTGGCGTCACGCTGGACGGGACCGGCGTGAACGTCGCATGGCCGACGCTCAACGCCGGGCGGGTCGAGTTCTGCATCTTCGACACCGAGGGCGAGCGCGAGATCGCCCGCCTCGTCCTGCCCGATCGCGAGAACGGCGTCGTCTTCGGCCGGATCGAAGGGGTGGGGCCGGGCACCCGCTACGGCCTTCGCGCCCATGGGCCCTATGCGCCCGAGGCCGGGCACCGCTTCAACCCGAACAAGCTGCTGGTGGATCCCTGGGCGAAGGTGCTGGACCGCCCGTTCCGGCTGACCTCGGCCATGTTCGGCTATCGCCGTGGCGACGGGGCGGCCGACCTGTCCTTCGACGACCGCGACAGCGCTCCTGACATGCCGAAGGCGGTCGTGGCTGGTCCGGTGGCCGGTCGAGCCGACAGCCGCCTGCGGACTCCCTGGACCCGTACCATCGTCTACGAGGCGCATGTCAAAGGGCTGACCCAGCTCCATCCGGCGCTGCCCGAGCGGGTCAGGGGGAAGCTGGCGGGTCTGGCGGAGCCGGCCATCCTCGAGCATTTCGGGAGGCTCGGGGTCACGACGGTCGAGTTGCTGCCGATTCATGCCTTTCTGGACGAGCGCCACCTCGTCGACAACGGGCTCGGCAACTACTGGGGCTACAATCCCGTTGCCTTCTCCGCACCGGATCCTCGCTACGTTGCCGGCGCTGCCATGGACGAGGTCGCCGAGACGATGGAGCGATTGCACCGTGCCGGCATCGAGGTGATCCTCGATGTCGTCTACAACCATAGCGCCGAGGGCGACGAGTTCGGCCCGACCGTGTCGCTGCGCGGCCTCGACAACGCGCTCTACTACCGGCTCGATCCGGCCAATCCGCGTTTCTATCTGAACGATGCCGGCTGCGGGAACACGCTGGCGACCGAGCGCGCGCCCGTGCTGCGCATGGTCATGGATTCCCTGAGGCACTGGGCGGCGCTGGGTGTCGACGGCTTCCGGTTCGACTTGGCCACGACCGTCGCACGCACCGCGCAGGGCTACCAGAAGGACGGCCCGTTCCTGATGGCGCTGCAGCAGGATCCGGTGCTGGCCGACCTCAAGATGATCATGGAGCCCTGGGACATCGGCCCGGGCGGCTGGCAGACCGGCAACTTCCCGGCTGGCTTCGTCGAATGGAACGACCGGTTCCGCGACGACATGCGCCAGTTCTGGAAGGGCGAGAGCGAGATGATCGGCCGGCTGGCCACCCGACTGGCTGGCTCGCAGGACCTGTTCGGCAAGGGCGAGCGAGGGCCGGTCGACAGCCTGAACTTCATCACCGCCCATGACGGCTTCACGTTGCGCGACCTGGTCTCCTACGAGCGCAAGCACAACCAGGCCAACCTCGAGGACAACCGGGACGGTTCCGACAGCAACCATTCCTGGAACAACGGTGCGGAGGGCCATTCGGACAATCTTGGCGTGATCGGCCGGCGCCATGCCGACATCCGCGCCCTTTTGGCCTGTCTCCTCGTGTCCCGCGGCACGCCGATGCTGACCATGGGCGACGAACTCGGCCGGACCCAGCACGGCAACAACAATGCCTACTGCCAGGACGGGCCGCTCAGCTGGGTGCACTGGGACGAGGCCCCGCCCGAGGCGGATGGCGTCGTCGATTTCATCGGCCGTCTGGTCAAGTTGCGGCAGGAGCATCCCGCCCTTCGTCCCCAGGGCTTCCTGAACGGGGAGACGGTCATCTGGCGTCGCGAGGATGGCCGCGTCTTCGACGAGGGTGACTGGCATCGTCACGATCGTCGTTTCATCGGGATGGAACTGCGGTTCGGGCCGGCGACGGCCGAAGATCACGACCACCTCTACGTCGCGATCAATGGGCATCATGGCCCCGTCCATCTCACCTTGCCCGAGCCGGATCGGTGCTGGCGTCAGGAACTCTGCTCGGCCTCGGACGCTCCACCGGTGACGCTACGTGCGAACCAGCTCGAATTGCAGGCCCGATCCGTGACCATTCTGACCGATCGTGACTACCCCAGCGACGGCAACGACCCCGAGACGCTGAAGCGTCTGGCAGACCTTGCCGGCATCGACCTCACCTGGTGGGACATTGGTGGCACCCGGCACGACGTGTCGCCGGACAGCCTGAAGTCGCTGCTGGAAGCCATGCGCATCCCCGCGGGCAGCCCTGGCGACATCGCCGAATCCCTCGACCGCATCACGCGCGAGCCCTGGCAGCGGATGCTGCCGAGGCTGCAGGTGGCGCGTGTCGGGCAGCCGATCACGCTCGACATCACGGTTGCCGATCCGGACCGGCCGGTCGAGCTCGACCTGGCGGCCGAGAACGGCGAGGAGCGTCGGATCAGGATCGAGCCGGGCCAGGGCTCGGTGCTGGCACGGCGGGACATGGACGGGCGGACGCTCACCCGCTTTCGGGTCACGCTGCCGGAGATGCTGTCGGCCGGGCGGTGGCAGGTCAGGAACGACCCGGAGCCCACCTTTCTCCTGGTGTCCCCCGGCCGCTGCTACCTGCCCGACGCCTTGCAGCGTGGCGGCCGCCGCTTCGGCATCACGACCCACCTCTACTCGCTTCGCAGCCGCGAGCGCGATTCGGGAATTGGCGACTTCGAGACGCTCGCCTTCTTCGTGGACGCCTGTAAGGAGCTGGGTGCCGATATCGTCGGCCTCAATCCTTTCCATGCGCTGTTCCTGAGCGATCCCGGGCGCGCCAGCCCTTATTACCCCTCCGACCGCCGTTTCGTGGACCTGCGCTACTTCACGAGTGTCCTCGACCAGCAATACCTGCCTCGGGGCGAGCCGGAGGATGGCGGCCGGATCATCGACTACCCGGGGGTGGTCGCGGCGAAACTCGCGGCGGCCGAGCAGGCTTTCGCGGCCCTGATCGACCAGAGCCAGCTCGATGTGTTCATCGGCGAGCATGGCGAGGAACTCGCCTCCTTCGCCACCTTCCAGGCGCTGGAGGAACGGTTCGGCTCCAGCGACTGGCATAGCTGGCCGGATTGGGCACACCGCCCGGAGACAGTGGGCGACCGGATCGACCCGGCGCGGGTCCGGTTCTTCTCCTATCTGCAGTGGATGCTGGACCAGCAACTGGAGGTGGCCGCCGGGCGCACCGAGGGCATGGCGGTCGGCCTCTACCGCGATCTGGCTGTCGGCGCCGCTCCCTCGGGCGCTGAGTTCTGGTCGCAGCAGGGACGGTTCGCCCGCAACGTCGCCATCGGCTCGCCGCCCGACCCGTTCAGCGCGTCCGGCCAGATCTGGGGCGTGCCGCCGCTCGATCCGCAGATGCTGATCAAGGAAGTCATGGCGGGCTGGCGCCGTCTCCTGCGTGCCAACATGCGCCATGCCGGTGCCTTGCGCATCGACCACGCCATGACCTTGCAGCGCCTGTTCTGGGTTCCTTCCGGTGCCTCGGCGCTGGACGGCGCCTATGTGCGCAATCCCGTCGACGCGATGTTCGCCGAGCTTGCGATCACCAGCGGGCAGGCGCGCTGCATGATCGTCGCCGAGGATCTCGGCACCGTTCCGGAAGGCTTCGGCCAGCGTTTGGCGGATGCCGATATCCTGTCCACCAAGGTGATGTGGTTCGAGCGCGACGGCGACCAGTTCCGCCCGCCGGAACAGTGGCCGGAGCGGGCGGCCGCCTGCATCTCGACCCATGACCTGGCGACTCTGAAGGGCTTCTGGGAGGCAGACGACATCAAGCTGCGTGCCAGGGTGAGCAACGAGCCGGCCCCGGCGGAGGCCCTGGCTGCCCGCGAACGTGAGCGCGGCAATCTTGCCCATCTCATGGGGATCGATCCGAACGACGAGGATGCGCTGGCCCCGGCCGCGCATGGGATGCTCGCCCGCACCCCTTGTTCCCTGGTACTGGCCCAGGCGGAGGACCTGGTCGGGGAAGTGGAGCAGCTCAACCTGCCCGGCACCGACCTGGAGCGGCCGAACTGGCGGCGCCGGCTCGATGTGGCGGTGGAAGATCTTCCCGATCACCCCTTGGCCCGGAGCGTCGTCGCCGCCATGAAGGCGGAACGACCTGAAGGGGGCTGATGGAATGGCGGCGGCAAGAATTGCATTGATCACGGGCGGCGGTACCGGCGTTGGCCGGGCCACCGCCCTTGCACTGGCGAAGGCCGGCTGGTCGCTGGTCCTGGCTGGCCGGCGCCAGGAACCGCTGGACCAGACCTGCAAGGATGCGTCGCCGGCTGAGTGCATGGGCGTCGTGACCGATGTCAGCGACTCCGCGTCGGTCGAGAACCTGTTCGCGAGGATCAAGGAGCGCATCGGCCGCCTCGATCTTCTGTTCAACAATGCCGGTACGTTCGGCCGCAACGCGCTCCTGGAGGAGCTGACCTACGAGGACTGGAAGGCCGTCGTCGATGCCAACCTGACCGGTCCCTTCCTGTGCACGCGGGAAGCCTTCAAGATGATGAAGGATCAGGACCCCCAGGGCGGCCGGATCATCAACAACGGCTCGATCTCAGCGCATGTGCCGCGGCCGAACTCAATCGCCTATACCTCCACCAAGCACGCAGTCACCGGCCTGACCCGTTCCACCTCGCTGGACGGGCGCAAGTACAATATCGCCTGCGGCCAGATCGACATCGGCAACGCCGCCAGCGAGATGACCAAGAAGATGGATGCGGGTGTTCCTCAGGCGGACGGCAGCATCAAGCCTGAGCCGAAGATCGACCCACAGCACGTGGCCGACACGATCGTGCACATGGCGAGCCTGCCGCTCGACGCGAACGTCCAGTTCGTGACGGTGATGGCCACCAAGATGCCGTTCATCGGCCGGGGCTGAGCAGCGGGAAGAGGGGAGGGCCTCCGTGGCCCTCCCGCTCCATTGACTAGGCCGCCGCCTCGATCATGGACCGTTCGACGATGGCGAGCCCTTCCTCGACGATCTCGTCGGAGGCCGTGAGCGGCACCAGCACGCGCAGGATGTTGCTGCTGGGACCGCAAGCGAGCAGTACCAGGCCGTACTTGCGCGCCGCGGCCGTCACCCGACCGGTGAACTCCGTCGCCGGCTTCTTGCTTTCCCGGTCCTTGACCAGCTCCACCGCCACCATTCCGCCAAGGCCGCGCACATCGCCGATGGCGGTGATGTCGTTGCGCCTCGCCATGCCGCGACAGCGCTCGATCACCGTGGCACCGAGGCTCAGGCTGCGGTCGAGCAGCTTTTCTTCCTCGATGATGTCGAGCACCGCAAGCGCCGCGGCGCAGGCCAACGGATTGCCGGAATAGGTGCCGCCGAGGCCGCCCGGGTTGATCTTGTCCATGATCTCGGCCTTGCCGATCACGCCGGAGAGGGGAAAGCCGGCGGCCAAGCTTTTTGCCGTCGCGATCAGGTCAGGCACGACGCCCGAGTGCTCGATCGAGAAGTACTTGCCGGTCCGCGCCATCCCCGCCTGCACCTCGTCCGAGATCAGGAGGATGCCATGCCGGTCGCAGAGTTCGCGCAGTGCTTGCAGGAACTCGAAGGGCGCGATGTAGAAGCCACCCTCGCCCTGGACCGGCTCGATGATGATGGCCGCGACCCGGGATGCCTCGATGTCCGCCTTGAACAGCGCGTCGATGGCCGCCAGCGACTGCTCGCTCGTGACCCCATGGTAGGGCGACGGAAAGGGGACGTGGTAGATCTCGTTCGGGAACGGCCCGAAGCCAAGCTTGTAGGGCGCCACCTTGCCGGTGAGGCCCAGCGTGAGCAGGGTGCGGCCGTGGAACCCACCCTGAAAGGCGATCACGCCTGGCCGGCCGGTGGCGCCACGGGCGATCTTGATGGCGTTCTCGTTCGCCTCGGCCCCGGTCGAGAAGAAGATCGTCTTCTTCGGCTCGTCGCCCGGTGCCAGTCTGTTCAGCTTCTCGGCCAGCTCGACGTAGGGCTCGTAGGGCAGGACCTGGAAGGCGGTGTGGATGTAGTTGTCCAGCTGGGCCCGGACCGCTTCCAGCACCTTCGGGTGCCCGTGGCCGACATTCTGCACACCGATGCCGCCGGCAAAATCGATGTAGCGGTTGCCTTCCACGTCCCAGATCTCGGCATTCTTCGCCTTGGCCGGGTAGACGCCGGTGGCGTTGCCGACCCCGCGCGGCACGGCCGCCGCCCGACGTGCCTGAAGTTCCGCATTCGTCGTCACGATCGTTCTCCGTTCAGTCGTCGAGGGCAAGTGGGGCGAGTTCATCGAACCGATCGCCGGGGCCCGGGTTCTCGCGGGCGCTGCATCCGCTGAGATGGCGCACGACACCCCACACGGCATTGAGCGCCGTGGTGACGGCACCTTCGGCCCAGCCAGCCGTCCAGGACACGTCGTCGCCGGCAAGGAAGATGCCGCGCTGCTCGGGCGGCAGGTCGTCCTGCATGAAGTGCGAGAACAGCCGCCGCTGGTAGCGGTAGTGTCCGGGCAGGTTGGCCTTGAAGGCACCCATGAAGTTCGGATCCGACTCCCAGGACACCGTAATCGGATGGCCGATGATGTGCTGGCGGATGTCCAGGTCCGGATAAATCTGCGCCAGGCTGTGCAGCATCAGCCTGACCCGCTCGTCCACCGGCAGCGACAGCCACTTCATCGCGTCGTCGTTCCAGGTGTAGGACAAGCAGATCACGCCCGGCTTGTCGTCGCCCTGGTCCAGCAGGTAGGTGCCGCGGGTGAGGCGGTCGGACAGCGTCATGCTCATCCGGTCGCGGCCCGTGCTGGGATCGACCTCCTTCCAGAACGGCCGGTCGACCATCACGAAAGTCTTGGACGCCTGCATGTAGTGCGTCCGCTCCATCGCCATCCACATGGGATGGGAGAACAGCTGCTCGTTGCAGTCGATCCGCGCCGACAGGAGCCAGACCTGGCAGGTAACCACGACGGCATCGTAGGAACGCCGGTTGCCCCAGCGGTCGGTGATGGCGATCTTTCCGTCGTCTTCGCGCACGATCCTGGCCACACCCGGCATCGGCATGCCGTTGTGGAGGTCCTTCAGCGACGTGCCATCCGGCCAGTGGACCATGCCGTCCAGCTTCTTTGTCCAAAGCCCTACCGGCAGCTGCTCGACACCGCCCAGGACTTGCCGATGGTCCTCGTCCGCGTTCGTGTAGACGACGCGCAGAATCTCCAGCATCGAGTTGGGGAAGTCCGTGTCCCAGCCGCCCGTGCCGAAGCCTACTTGGCCGAACACCTCGCGGTGACGGAAGGAGCGCTCGCGAAAGGCGCGCGAGCCGGCGATGAAGCCGTAGAAGGAGCGCTCGTCCCAGACCGGCACCAGCTCGTTCCAGATGGCCTTGATCCTGCCGACGTCACGGTCGCGGATGGCAGCCTGCATCGCGCCAAAGGAGGCCTCTTCTTCCAGTACCTCTTTCCATGCATGCGCGACCTCGTGGAACAAAGGCGGCAGGTCGGCGAGCGTGCGCCCGTAATGGGCCTTGCCGCCTAGTTCGATCACCGTGCTCCGCGACGCCGGCGTCAGCGGGTTGGGGAAGGGCTCCGTGCGCAGGCCCGCCTGATCGAAATAGTGGAACAGCGTGGTGGCCGATGGCGGGAAGCGCATCGCTCCCAGCTCCGCGATCGTCCCGTCGCCACCCTTGAACGTCTCCGAGCGCAGCCGCCCGCCGATCCGGTCCGACTCGTACACGACCGGTTTCAGCCCGAGCTTCATCAGCTCGTAGGCGGCAACGATGCCGGAAATGCCGGCGCCGATCACCACAACCTCCGTGCCGTGCCGTTCCGCCGGGATGCTGCCGAGCCCGGCCGGGTGGCGGACATGGTCGTCGAACGGATAAGGAAAGTCCGGCCCGAACATGGTGACCGGCTTCAGCTCGATGCCCGGTGCCGCCGGGGCCGGCATGGAAGCCGACATGCTGGACCTCCTCAGGCCCGGTACTGGACGCCCGGCAACACGCAGAGCATCTCGAACAGGATGTTGGCCGCCACCAGCGCCGTGGTGCCGGCCTGGTCATAGGGTGGCGATACCTCGACGAGATCGCAGCCCACCAGGTTCAGGCCCCGGCACCCGCGCACGATCTCCAGCGCCTGCCAGATGGTGAGCCCACCCACCTCCAGCGTTCCCGTGCCCGGTGCGAAGGCCGGATCCAGGCTGTCGATGTCGAAGCTCATATAGACCGGCCCGTCGCCCATCATGGTGCGGACCTCCTCCATCAAGGGCGTCAGCGACTTGTGCCAGCACTCCTCGGCCTGCACGACGCGAAAGCCCTGCTGGCGCGGCCAGTCGAAATCGTCGGCGGCATAGCCCGAACCGCGCAGACCGATCTGGATGGCGCGCTTCATATCGATCGCCCCGTCCTCGACCGCGCGCCGGAACGGCGTGCCGTGCGCAATGCGCTCGCCGAACATGTGCTCGTTGATGTCGGCATGGGCATCGACATGGATGAGGCCGACCGGCCCGTGCTTCTTCGCCATGGCGCGCAGGATCGGGTAGACCAGCGTATGGTCGCCGCCTAGGCCCAGGGGAATGCAGCCGGTGGCCAGGATCTTGTCGTAATGGTCCTCGATGATCTGGACCGACTTCTTCAGGTCGAACGTGTTGGTCGGGATGTCGCCGATGTCGGCCACCTGCAGGCTGTCGAACGGGGCCGCACGGGTCGCCATGTTGTAGGGCCGGATCATCGTCGATTCCTGCCGGATCTGGCGCGGGCCAAAGCGCGTGCCGGCCCGGTGCGAGGCGCCGATATCCATCGGGATGCCAACGAAGCAGGCGTCCAGCCCTTCCGCCGACGATGCCGCCGGCAGCCGCATCATCGTGCCGGGGCCGGCGAAGCGCGGCATCTCGTTGCCGCCGAGCGGCTGGTTGAAGCTCATCGGCGGCCTCCATGCATGAGGGCGGCATACAGTTCCGGCCGGCGATCGGCGAGGTAGGTGTAGAGCGGCCGTGTCCGCTCCAGCAGGTCCCGGTCCAGTTCCGCCGAGATCACCTCCTCGCCTCGACCGGCGCGGGCCAGGTCCACGCCGTCAGGGCCGACGATGCAGGAGAGCCCGCAATAGTCCAGGTCGGCCTCGACCCCGCAATGATCGGCATAGGCGATGAAGACCTGGTTCTCGACGGCCCGGGCGGGGACGATCGTGCGCGCGATCACGTCATAGGGCTGCATGAGCGCGGTGGGCACCACCACCAGGTCGGCGCCGGCCAAGGCCAACGACCGCACGGCCTCCGGAAACTCGACATCGTAGCAGATCAGGACACCCACCTTGAAGCCATCGAGCTCGACCACCGGCGAATGGCCGTCGCCTTCCTGGAACATCGAGCGGTCCAGGTCGGTGAAGAGATGCGACTTGCGGTAGTTCAGGAGCGTGTTGCCGTGGCGGTCGATCAGGATGGCAGCGTTGTACACCTTCCCGTCCGCGCCCCGCTCGGGATAGCCATAGAGCAGCGCCGTGCCCGTCGCTCGTGCAATCATGGCCGCCCGCTTGGCCGACGGCCCATCCACCGGCTCGGCCAGCCGCTCCGCCGCTTCCCGGCCGATCGCATAGCCCGACAGGAACATTTCCGGACAGACCAGGAGGCCTTCTTCGACGTGCGCTGCGGCCTCCGCCACGCGCTCCATGTTCTCGGCAGGTGTTCCCGCCTTCTCCGGTCCCTGGAACAGGGTGACCCGCATCTTCCCGATCCTTCTCACGCCAGATACGGCGCATCCTCGTCGATCTCGACCAGCGTCGGCACGCTCCGTCCGGCACTGGCCCTCAACAATTCTTCCAGATGCTCGATGCTCTCCGCTCGGCCGGCCACGCAGCCGAAGCCACGCGCGATCGCGACGAAGTCCGGCGTCACCAGGTCGACCCCGATCGGCGGCACGCCTGTTTCCGCCATGTAGGTCTTGATCTCGCCGTAGCCACGGTTGTTCCAGAGCAGGATCACGATCGGCACCTGCGCTTCCACGGCCGAGGCCAGCTCCGGCAGCGTGAACTGGAACCCGCCGTCGCCGATCAGCGCCACCACCGGCCGGTCCGGGGCCGCCAGCTTCGCGCCCATGGCAGCCGGAAGCGCATAGCCCAGCGTGCCATAGCCGGTGCTGGCGTTGAACCAGGAGCGAGGCCGCGCCGGCGCATGGAACTGGTTGCCGCCATAGACGGGCTGGGTCTGGTCGCCGGCGATGATGGCATCGGGCAAGGCACGGTCCACGGCATCCAGGACGCGCCGGTGCCCCTGGATCGACGGCCACCAAAGGGCCTGCACCGCCTCCCGCACCGCTCCGGCCCGGATCCGGCCTCCCTTGGCGATCGTGGTGGCCTTCAGCGCATAGAGCAGCGCATCCAGCGTGAGCCTCGCATCGGCGACGATCGGCACGTCCGCCGGCCGGACCCGCATGGTCTGCTCGGGATCGATGTCCACCCGGATCAACTGCCCGTCGAACTGCAGCTCCTGTGGATCCGGGTACATCTCCGTCTCGCCGAACTCGGTGCCAACGGCGAGCACCACATCAGCTTCCTTCAGGGCCTGGCGCAGCGGCGCGAACGAGAAGTTCTCGCCCATGTGGAGCGGGTGGTTCGGCGGGATCACGCCCTTGGCGTTGACCGTGTTGATGAAGGGTGCCCGCAAGAGTTCGATCAGCGCCAGCGCCGGCTCGCCCGCCTCCACCGCACCACCGCCCAGCACGAGGAGTGGCCGCTCGGCAAAGCGCAGCAGTTCGGCCGCCCGTGCGATCCTGGCCGGCGAGGGTGCTGGCGGTCCAACCGTCGGAAGCTTCCTGACCTCGACGTGGCTGGCGTCGGCGCGGATCACATCCACCGGGATCTCGAGATGGATCGGCCGCGGCCGTGAGCAGCAGAACAGGGCGAAGGCACGCGCCAGGACCTCCGGCAGCTGATCGGGCGAGAGCAGCGTGTGGCTGAACGCAGTCACCCCCGCCGCCATGTTCCGCTGCGACGGCAACTCGTGCAGCCGGCCCTGGCCCATGCCCAGATGGTTCGTCCGGGTCACGCTGGAGATCACCAGCATCGGCATGCTGTCGCCATAGGCCTGGCCCATGGCGGTCAGGATGTTGGTCACGCCCGGCCCGGTCACCACGAAGCAGGCGGCAGGCTTGCCGGTGACGCGCGCATAGCCGTCCGCCATGAAGCCGGCACCCTGCTCGTGCCTGGGCGTGACATGGCGGAGACCGGTCTCTGGCAGGCCCCGGTAGAGTTCGACCGTATGGACGCCTGGAATGCCGAACACGACCCGGATGCCGTTGGCTTCCAGGAAGCGGACCAGGACCTCGCCGGTGGTAGGCATCGTTCAGTCCTTTGACCAGGCGCCCAGGAGCTTCGGGAGATCGCCGAACCGGGCGATCAGCCCGAACACCAGGGCGGCGAATAGCATGAACACCACGGCGACCACCGCCATGACCGGCGTATAGCCATAGCGCAGGCTGTTGAAGATCTTGATCGGCAGCGTCTCGACCGTGAAGCCCGAGACCATGTAGGCCACGATGTACTCGTTCAGGCTGAGCACGAAGGCGAACGCATAGCCGGAGATCAGGTAGGGCCGGATCAGCGGCAGGATGATCGTCGTGAAGACCTTCCGCTCGTCCGCGCCCATGGTCGTGGCGGCCTCGACCACCTGCCGGTCGATCGAGTTCAGCCCGAGCGTGATGGTGACCAGCGGCAGGGTCACGAAGAAGATCGCGTGGCTCACGATGGTAGCGACGATCGAGCCGTACAGGCCAACGCTCACCCAGAACACCAGGAAGCCCAGGGCAGTGATCACCGGCGGCAGGGTGAATGGTGCGACGCCCAGCCCGTACAGCACGCTGCCGTAGCGGACCCGGTAGCGCCACAGGAACCAGGCGAGCGGGAAGGCGATCAGCACGGCCAGTGCCGCGGAGGTGAACGCGATCAGGAGGCTGTTGCCCATCGCGTTCAGCCAGTCCGGCTGATTGAACAGCTCCGCGTACCAGCGCAGGGACGGGTCGCGCGGCGGAAACAGGAGTTGCTGCGCGCCGTTCAGCGATACCCCGGCCACCACGATCAGCGGGCCCGCCAGGAACAGGAGGACCAGGCCCATGAACAGCTTGCTGCCGAGCCTGCTCATCGGGGTGCTTCCCGGCTGGCACCCAGCACGAGCGTCAGCCCGATGAAGGCCAGGCTGAACAGCATCAGGAAGATCGCCATCGCCGCCGCGAACGGGATGTTCGATTGGAACACCGCCTGGTCGGTGATGTGCACCGAGAGCGTCCAGTGCGGCGGCCGGCCCAGCACCTGCGGCAGCAGGAAGGCGCCGAGGTTGAAGACGAACACCATGATGACCGCGCCCATCAGCGAGGTCTTCAGGACCGGCACGACGATCGTGAAGAAGGTCCGGAACGGCGAGGCGCCCAGCATCCGCGACGCTTCCGGCAGCTCCGGATCGAGGCGCGACATGGCCGGGTAGACGATCAGCACCGTGTAGGGGAAGCCCAGGTAGCACATGCCCATGAGCAGGGCGCCGAAGCTGGGGGTCCAGGCGACGGGGCGCGGGAGCATGCCCAGCCACACCATGACGTTCGACAGGCCGGCGTTGCGCGAGAGGAGCGTCGACCAGGAAAAGCCGATGATCACCTCCGACAGCGACAGGACCGCCAGGATGAACACGAGGATCGGCACCTGCGCCCGGCGGCGGAGGCGGGTCAGGAAGTAGGTGAACGGGAACGCCACCGCGACGACGATCGCTGCCGAGAGAATGGAGATCCAGAGCGAGAACAGCAGCGCCCGGCCGAAGAAGGCGCTGACGAAGCGGCCGTAATTGTCGAGCTCGAAGGCTGGCTCGAAGAAGGCGCCTTGGACCTGGTGGAAGAAGCTCACCGCCAGCATGATGCCGAACGGCACCACGAAGAACAGGACCAGCATGCCTGCCGGCCACAGCATCGGCAGGTGGGCCATGAGACCGTGCGGCCGCTCGGTCGTCATGACGCCAGCACCACGCAGGCGGCCGGCGGCAGCTCGATGGTCACCGCGTCCCCCGTATCCACGGCCGGGCGAGTCCGCGGCGAGCTGACCGCCAGGATCTCGCGTCCGCTGCACTCCAGCATGATCTCGACGCTAGCACCCAGGTCCCGCACGAACGTCACCTTCGCCGGCAGGTGGTTCGGACCGGTCTCGGTGCCGGGATGGACCAGGACCTCTTCCGGCCGGATCGAGATCGAGGCCTTCGTCCCGCGCACGAGCGCCCGGCCTGCCTCGGTCTGCACCGGCAGGCCGTCGACGATGATCACGCCGTCCTCGCCGCCCACCACGCCGGTCAAGAGGTTGCTGGAGCCGATGAAGTCGGCGACGAAGGCATTGACGGGATTGCGGTAGATGTCGAGCGGCGAGCCCACCTGCTGGACCTCGGCATGGTTCATGACGACCACGATGTCGGCCATGGTCAAGGCTTCGCGCTGGTCATGGGTGACGACGATGGTCGAGATCCCCAGGCGCTTTTGCAGGAGCTTCAGTTCGACCTGCATGGTTTCCCGCAGTTTCGCGTCCAGCGCGGAGAGGGGCTCGTCGAGCAGGAACAGCTTGGGATCGATCGCCAGGGCCCGCGCGATCGCCACGCGCTGGCGCTGACCGCCGGAAAGCTGGGAGATCTGCCGGTCAGCGGTCCCAGGCAGGCGCACCAGGTCCAGCAGCTCTTCTGTCTTGCGGCGTCGAGTGGCCTGGTCCGCACCGCGGATGCGCAGCCCGTAGGCGATGTTCTCGCCCACCGTGAGATGGGGGAACAGGGCCAGCGACTGGAACACCATGCCCAGATTGCGCCGGTGCGCCGGCAGGCCGGAGATGTCCGTACCGTCCAGGAGGATGCGCCCCCTGGTCGGCGTCTCCAGCCCGGCGATCACCCGAAGCAGCGTGGTCTTTCCGCAGCCGGACGGCCCCAGCAGGCAGATGAACTTGCCGTCCGGGAAGTCGAGGTCGATGTCCTTCAGGGCCTCGAACATGCCAAAGGACTTGCCGACATGGTCGATGCGCAGTCCGGACATCAGATCCTCACGAAGCAGCCGATGGATTGAGCGAGCGGGGGCGGATCAGCCCGCGATCAGCTCGCTCCACTTCTGGCTGATCCATTCGTCCTTCTCCACATAGAGCTCGTAGCGCGGCAGGATCGGCGGGATGTCGCTACCGACCGCGGCGAACTCCTCGCTGGTCAGGTCGGTCAGCTCCCGCTTGACCGTGGGCGCCGTGCCGACCCTGCGGGCCAGCTTCGCCTGGATGTCGGGCCGGCACATATAGTCGATGAAGGTATGGGCCTCGGCGATCGCCGGCGAGGTGTTGACCACGCACCAGGAGCCGGAATCCAGCACGCCGCCCTCGGCCGGGAAGGTGGAGCGCACCGGCTTGCCCTTGCTGGCGGCAAGCCCGGTCACATCGTGATAGTACTCGCCCATCGGGATCTCGCCCGCTTCCAGCGCCTGCTGGAACTGCCCCTCGTCGCGCCACCAAAGCTGCACGTTGGGAACGAGCTCGGCCAGCTTGTCCATGACCTTCTGCACCCCGGCCTCATCGGCCAGCACGTCGGTGGAGCCGAACCAGGTCTTGGCGGTGATCTCCAGCAGGAACGAGTTGGAGGCCAGGGCCATCAGCCCGAGCTGGCCGGCATTGTCCTCCTCCCAGAACGCCTTCCATGACGTCGGCGCCTCCGGGTAGGCTTCGGTGTTGGTGGCAAGCGTCACATACCAGGACACCGCCCCGATGCCGCTGATGCCGCCATCCGGATAGCGGTGCACGAAATGCTCGTGGAGATTCTTGGCGTTGGGCAGCTTGGCCTCGTCGAGCGTCGCCCAGAGCTTGGCATTCTCGCCCTTCAGGCGCGCCACCTGGGCCATCATCGAGACGTCGGCCGGCGCTTGGCCGGCCTTGGCAGCGGTCTGCAACTGGACAAGCCAGGCCTCGCCGGTCGGCTCGGCGACCGATTCCACCTCGATGCCCGATTCCCGGGTGAAGTCCGGGTAGATGTGCTCGTCGAAGCTGTCCTTGAAGTAGCCGCCATAGGTGCCGACCTTGAGCGTTCCGGCCGCACGTGCGCTGCGCGACCAGAGGCCGGCCCCTGCGGCCACGCCCAGTGCCGCCGCGCCCAGCATCAGCTCCCGGCGGCCTGTGGCCGGACCGGCTCCACGCATCTTGTTCATCTGCGACGTCCCCTGCTGCCGGCGATGCTCGAGTTCGTTCGCCCGCCGGCCCTGCGGTTAACAATGGTCGCGGGTTCTTCGTCCGTCGTCAAAGAATCGCATTCTGTCACATGGGCGACACGCAGCGCCAAAAGAAGAGGGCGGGCCCGCTGCCGGACCCGCCCTCCCTCGCGACTTGCGATGGTCGATCAGCGACGCGAGCGGACGACGAAGTCCAGGACGGTGCTGAACTCATCGGCCAGGATCTGGTGGCCCTTGGCCCCGAAATGATTGCCGTTCAGGAACAATGCCGTGGTCTGCGACCGGGTGACGTCGGCGGTCGTGACGTTGTTCAGCCCGTAGACCTGCGGGCGAAGCATGACGTCGGTAATCCGGCGGTAGATGTTGGCGTTGATGACGCCCGGCCGCTTGGAGAGCAGGTCGTAGGTGAAGGTCAGCCAGTCGCGGGTACGGGTGACGTACTCCGCGCGTGTCTTCGGGTTCTTGCTCCAGTCGTGCACGGAGGTGAGGATCAGCCGCCGCTTGCCGGCCATGGCACCCGCCGCGATCAGCCGGTCCACGCCCGTCCGATAATCGATCTTGGACTGGGTCAGGGTGGACCAAAGGCTGTTCGTGCTGCGGGCGATGTCGTTGTAGCCGAAATAGACGACCGTGACGTCGTCCGTGCCCCAGCCGGGGTTGGCCAGGAACTGGTCCAGCTGCGACTTGAACGTCCCGCGGACGGGCGCACTCGAATAGGTCCGCGCCGTAGCACCCGACAACGCGAAGTTGCGCATGGTCGCCGCACGACCGCGGCTCACCAGGAGTTCCGCCCAGTTCGGGAACGGCGTGTAGTTGAACTGGGTGTCGTAGTTCGGGTCCGAGTAGCTGTCGCCCAGCACGACGAGGCGCTGCGTCACCTTCACTGGAATATGGGAAGCCTGGGCTGCCGACGAGAACGCGACTGCAGCGGCACCGCCTGCGAGAATGTGGCGACGACTGAACATGCCGGACACGACCTTCTTGAGCATCAACAATGGTGGTTGGCTCTACTAGGGGACACCACCGGCGCTGGATACCCTTTATCCACGCTTTGGCGTACCGGGTGATGCATTTGGGCGACCATCCTGCTGGTGTAGTTGCAGGACAACGATCGAGATCTATTCGGCGCGCAACTCGTCGATCAGTTCAAGCGCCTCGGGGCCGTCCCAGGCGGCGATCCCCAGCAATCGGCCCACCTCCTGTCCCTGCCGGTCGATCACCAGCGTTGCCGGCAGGCCCGGTGCATTGAGGAGCCGGGCCGCCTTGACCGTCGGGTCGCGGCCGATCTCCAGGTGCGCCACGCCGACATCGTCCAGGAACTGCTGCACCCGCTCGGGCGGCGCCTTGTCCACGCTGAGTGCCAGCACCGTCACATCGTCCTTGGGGTACATCGCCTGCAGCCGGTCCAGGGACGGCATCTCCTCCCGGCAGGGCGCGCACCAGGTCGCCCAGAGATTCAGGACCACCACCCGGCCCTTCAGCGCGGCGAGGTCGGTCTCGTTGCCCCCCTGGTCCAGGTACTTTATCTCCGGCACGGCCGTACGCTCGTCCGATCTCTTGAAGTCGAACCCCTCGGCGGCGAAGGCCGGTCCCGGCAGGGCCACGAGGGCCAGGAGCGAAAGCAGGCGGCGGCGGTCCAAATTCTTCACCTCTGGATGCGAACAGCGTGAGCAGCGGCAGCGGACGTAGCATGTGGGGCGGACATTTCCAGGAGGGACCGGCCCCCCTCATGGAAGCCATCAACGCCTCGATCCCCTTCGACCGCCGGCTGTGGCGCGAGGATCTGGCAGGATCCGCCGCGCATGCGCGCATGCTGGCGGACCGCCAGGTGATCTCGGGGGCCGACCGCGATGCCATCCTGGAGGGGCTGCAGCGGATCGCCGCACGCATCGAGGCGGGCCAGTTCGAATTCACCACGGCGCTGGAGGACATCCATCTCAATGTCGAGGCGAGGCTGACCGAGGATATCGGCGAGCCTGGCCGCCGCCTCCATACCGGCCGCTCCCGCAACGATCAGGTCGCCACCGACTTCAAGCTCTGGACCCGCCACGCCATGCGGCGCGCCGACGAGTTGCTGTGCGGTCTGCAGCGCGTGCTGCTCGACCTGGCGGAGAAGCACGCGGCCACGGTGATGCCGGGGTTCACCCACCTCCAGGCCGCCCAGCCGGTGACTTTCGGCCATCATCTCATGGCCTATGTCGAGATGTTCGGCCGCGACCGCTCGCGCTTTGCCGACGCGCTGGCGCGGGCATCCGACAGTCCGCTCGGCGCCGGTGCGCTTGCCGGCACCTCCTATCCGATCGACCGGCACAGCACCGCCCGTGAGCTCGGCTTCAGCCGGCCGATGGCGAACTCGATCGACGCGGTGTCCGACCGCGACTTCGCCCTGGACTACCTGGCCAGCGCGTCCATCGGTGCCGTGCACCTGTCGCGCCTTGCCGAGGAGCTGGTGCTCTGGAGCACGCCGCAGTTCGGCTTCGTGCGCATGCCGGAGGCGTTCACCTCCGGCAGCTCGATCATGCCGCAAAAGCGCAACCCGGATGCCGCGGAGCTGGTGCGCGGCAAGTCCGGCCGGGTGATCGGTCATCTCCAGGCCCTCCTGATCGTGCTGAAGGGGCTTCCCCTGGCCTATTCCAAGGACATGCAGGAGGACAAGGAGGGCGTGTTCGACGCGGTCGACAATTACGAGCTGGTCCTGCGCGCCATGGCCGCCATGCTGGAAGGCATCACGGTGTTCGAGGCGCGGATGCACGCGGCGGCCGGCGTCGGCTACACCAATGCCACCGATCTCGCCGACTGGCTGGTGCGCGAGGGCGGCGTGCCGTTCCGCGACGCCCATGCGATCGCCGCCCGCTGCGTGAAGGTCGCGGAGGAGCGCGGCGCCAGCCTGGAGGAGCTGCCGCTGGAGGTCATGCAGTCGGTGGACGGGCGGATCGATGCGCGTATCTTCGCGGTGCTGGGCGTCGAGAACTCGGTCGCGAGCCGGACCAGCGAGGGCGGCACGGCGCCGGTGAGGGTCCGCGAGGCGATCGCCGCAGCCCGGATACGCTTTCTCTGATCATGTTCCATCACCACAGGCCCACCCCCGATGCGTAAGCTGCTCGTTCTCGCCATTCTCCTGCTTCCGCTTGCCCTGTCGGCGTGCGGCAAGAAGGGCACTCTCGAAGTTCCGCCCGAGCCGGCGAACGAGAGCGGCAACCCGTGAGCCCGGTGTTCGGCCGGCGCAGCGGACAGCTGTTCGTCGAGGAGGTCCCGCTCGCCGCCATCGCGGAGATGGCGGGAACCCCGGTCTACGTGAACTCGGCCGGCGGGATGCGCGCCCAGGCCCGGGCGCTGATCGATGCGTTCGCCGGCCAGGACGTCCAGGTCTGCTATGCCGTGAAGGCCAATCATCACTTGGCCATCCTGAAGCTGTTCGCCAGCCTGGGCCTTGGCATGGACACGGTGTCGGGCGGCGAGATCGCCCGCGCGCTCAAGGCAGGGTGTCCGCCCGAGCGCATCGTCTTTGCCGGCGTGGCCAAGGACGATGACGAGATGCGCCAGGGCCTCCGGCACGACATCTGGCAGTTCAACGTCGAATCCATCGAGGAGCTTCGTCGCCTGGACCAGGTGGCGCAGACGCTCGGCACGCGCGCCAGGGTGGCGCTCCGGGTCAACCCGAACGTCGCTGCCGGCGGCCACGACAAGATCTCGACCGGCAGGAAGGGCGACAAGTTCGGCGTGCCGGTCGAGAACGCCGTGTCGATCCTGGGCGAAGCCGCGCGCATGCCCGGCATCGAGCCGGTGGGCCTCCATTGTCACATCGGGTCGCAGATCACCGAGCTGGCACCGTTCGAGGCTGCCTATCTCAGGGTGATCGAGGCCTGGAAGGCGGTGCGGCAAAGCGGGGTGCCGATTACCCGCATCGACTTTGGCGGCGGCTTCGGCGTCCACTACCGGGAGGCGCCCAACTTCACCATCGCCGACTACGCCGCGATGGTGAAGCGCATCACGACGGGCCTGGGCGCGAAGCTCGTGCTGGAGCCGGGCCGCTTCCTGGTGGCCGAGCAGGCCGTCCTTCTCACGCGCGTCATCTATCTGAAGGAAACGGGCGAGCACCGCTTCCTGGTCCTGGACGCCGGCATGAACACGCTGATCCGTCCGGCGATGTACGGTGCCTGGCACGACATCGAGCCTGTCGGGATCCCCGGCGCGGAGCTGGCACCGACCGAGGTGGTAGGCCCCATCTGCGAAAGCAGCGACTTCTTTGCCCGCGGCCGGATGCTGCCGCGCATGGTGGAGGGCGACCTCGTGGCGATCATGCAGGCTGGTGCCTATGGAAGGGTGATGGCATCGGACTACAATTCTAGGCCAGGACCTGCCGAAGTCATGGTAGACGGGGACCAGTTCGATGTGATCACCCGGCGTCGGCCGGTCGAGAAGCAGTACGAGGACGAGGTGATCCCGCCCTGGCTGGGCTAGATCCGGCCGGTACGGGGAGGACCCAGCCAAGAGGGAATGGGCCGTTGGACCGGTCGAATCAGGCGATGAGCATGCCGCGCAGGCTGAACCGCACGATCCGGGCTGCCCGGCTGTTCGTGGACATCGAGCAGCTCTGGGCCGTGGCACGCTGGCCGCTCCTGGTGCTCTGCCTGTTCCTGATCGCGGCGCTGTTCGGCCTCCTTTCGAGGCTGCCCGCCGTCCTCCATGCGATCGTGCTCGTCCTGTTCGCCGCGGCCTTCCTGTTCACGCTCGTCCAGGCGGTCCGCCGCTTCCGCCCGGCGGGCAGGGCGCAGGCGCTCAGCCGCCTGGAGGCCGACAGCGGTTTCAGCCATGCCCCGCTCCGCGCACTGGACGACAAGCTGGCCGGCGGGGCCGACGATCCGTTTACCCGCGCGCTCTGGGCGCGCCACAAGGCGCGCCTGGCCGATCTGTCGACGAAGACGAAGCTGCTCCCGCCCCGCTCGCAGCTGCCGAAGCTGGACCCGTGGGCGGTGCGTGCAGGGTTGGTATTGGTGCTGGCCATCGCACTGGTCGATGCCGAGGGCCGCATCGGCCAGCGCCTGCGTGACGCGTTCATCCCGGGCATCGCCGCCCGCGAGGCGGCCCAGGCCGTGACCGCGACGCTCTGGGTCGAGCCGCCGGCCTACACCCGCCAGCCGCCGCGCCTGATCGAGGCAGGCGGAACCCGCACGATCGTGCCGGCCGGCTCGCAGGCCCTGATCCAGATCCATCATCTGCCCGAGGAGTCCGCGGCACCCACCGTTGTCTTTGAAGGCACCGACGTCACTGCCACCCGGCTGGGCGAGGCCAGTGCCGAGGCCCGGCTGGAGGTGAAGCAGGACGGCGATGTGGTGATCCGCGACGATTCCCAGCAGGAGATCGCGCGCTATCTCCTGGCGGCGCAGCCCGACCGGGTCCCGACGATTCAGGGCGAAGGCAGCCCGCGCACGACCTTGCGGGGCGCGCTCGAGATCGGCTGGAACGGTGCCGACGACTACGGCCTCGTGTCCGTGGCGCTCGAGGTGGAGCCGGTCGATGGCAGCCGCCCGGCAGAGCGGATCGCGCTGAAGTCCTTGCCCGACCAGCCCAGGCAGACCAAGGGCCGCTCCTATCTCGACACGACTCCTCACCCGCTGGCGGGAGCGGAGGTCCGCATGGTGCTGGTCGCGGTCGACGCGCTGGGCCAGGAGGGACGGTCAGAGCCGCTGACGATGGTCCTGCCGGAGCGCTCGTTCGAGCATCCCGTGGCCAAGGCAATCATCGACCAGCGCAAGGATCTCGCCTCCACGCCGGAGGAGCGCGAGACCGTGGCCGACATCCTGGACCAGCTGGCCGGCTCGGAGATGATGGAGGAGCTTCCCTCCTCCGTGCCGCTGTCCCTGAACAGCGCAGCCGAGCGGCTCCGCCGCAACGAGCTTTCCGAGCAGGACATGGCGTCCGTGATGGAGCAGCTCTGGGACACGGCCCTGTTCGTGGAGGAAGGGCGGATGGCGTCCGCGGAGCGCGATATGCGCCGACTGCAGGAGGAACTGGAGCGGGCGCTGGCCGAGGGGCGCGAGGATGCCGAGATCGAGCGGCTGATGGACGAACTCCAGGAGGCCATGAACCGCTACCTGGACGAGCTGAGCCGGCAGGCCCTGGCGGAGGCGATGCGTGACCCGCAGGCCCTGGAGCGGGCCATGCGCCAGCCGCAGCAGCCGGGCCAGCAGAACGAGAACATGGTCGAGCGGCAGGATCTGCAGGAGATGCTCGACAAGGCGCGGGAGATGCTCAAGAGCGGCTCGCGCGACGCGGCCGAGGAGATGCTGGCGCAGCTGCGCCAGATGATGGAGAACCTGCAGGCTCAGCTCCCGACCGAGATGGCGCCGCAGGCCCCAGGCGAGCAGGCGCTGTCCGACCTTCAGGAGGCGATCCGCCGCCAGCAGATGCTGCAGGACGAGGCCTTCAGCATGGAGCGCCGGATGAACGGCATGCCGCAGCAAGGTCAACAAGGCCAGCAGGGGCAACAAGGCCAGCAGGGGCAACAAGGTCAGCAGGGGCAACAAGGTCAGCAGGGTCAGCAGGGCGATCAGCAGCAGATGACGCCCGAGCAGCTGGCGCAGCTCCAGGAGATGCTGCGCCGCCAGCTCGGCGACATCATGGCGGGCCTGGCGGAGCAGGGGATGGAGATTCCGGACCAGCTGGGCCAGGCCGAGCTCCAGATGCGCGGCGCCGAGGGGCAGCTCCAGCAGGGCAGCCCCGGTGCGGCGACCGACCCGCAGGGCCAGGCCATGGCCCTGATGCAGGAAGCCGGGCGCGGCATCATGGACCAGATGCGCCAGCAGATGGGCCAGGAGGAAGGGCAGGGGCCGGGCCGTCCAGGCGGTACCCAGCCCGGCCAGCAGCCCGGCCGCACGCAGACCGGCTGGCAGCGCGATCCCTTGGGTCGCAACCCCGAAGGCATGGGCGGGCCGGATTCCGACAGCACTGCGGTGCCCGACGAGGCGGCGCTCGGGCGGGCGCGGGCGGTGCTGGAGGAACTCTACCGGCGGGCCGGCGATCCGAACCGGCCGCGCATGGAGCTGGACTATTACGACCGACTCCTCGAGCGGTTCTGAGCCCAGCGTCCGTCCGTCGCCGAACCAGGACGATCGCCCGGCCGGCTCGGTCGTCGACACGCTCGTGCTGCACTATACCGGCATGTCCAGCGCCCAGGCGGCGCTGGACCGCCTTCGCGACCCGGAGGCGGCGGTCAGCGCGCATTGGCTGGTCGACGAGGATGGGCAGATGGTGGCGCTGGTGCCGGAGCGGCGGCGTGCCTGGCATGCCGGGGTGAGCGGCTGGCAGGGCAGGATCGGGCTGAATGCATGCTCGATCGGCGTGGAGATCGTGAACCCTGGCCATGAGTGGGGCTACCGGCCGTTTCCGGACGTTCAGCTGCGCTCCGTCGAACGGCTGTGCCAGGGCATCCTGCAAAGGTGGCCGATCCCGGCCACGCGGGTCCTGGGACATGCCGAGATTGCCCCGCACCGCAAGCAGGATCCGGGGGAGCTGTTTCCCTGGCAGCGTCTGGCCCGGGCGGGCATCGGGCTCTGGCCCGACGAGGCCGCCATCGGCCGCGACCCGGAGCATTCCCTGCGCACGATCGGCTACCCACTGGACCTGGACGGTGTCACGCCGGCGCTTGCGGTGACGGCATTCCAGCGCCGCTATCGCTTCTGGAGGGTGGACGGCGTGGTGGACGATGAAACTGCGAGGTTGATCGCGGGAGTCGAAAGGCTTCAAGTCACCGGACGGTCATGATACGGGTTTGCCTGCATCAGGCGACTGGACGGCCGCACTTTCGCCAGCGATGGCGCAGGTGAGGAAAGTCCGGGCTCCACGGAAGCACGGTGCCGGGTAATGCCCGGCGGAGGTGACTCCAGGGAAAGTGCCACAGAGATCGGTCAGCCCGCCCGGGCCCTCTCGGGGGTCTGCGGGTCAAGGTGAAAAGGTGCGGTAAGGGCGCACCGCGTTTCCGGTAACGGAGGCGGCATGGCAAACCCCACCGGGAGCAAGACCAAATAGGGACGACGGCGAGCCTTCATGGCTGGCAGGCCCGTTTCCGGGCTGGTCGTCCGGGTCGGTCGCGCGAGGCGACACGCGAGTGTCGTCCCAGAGGAATGGCCGTCGCCCGTGGCAACACGGGGACAGAACCCGGCTTACAGGCCGCCTGGTGCAACTTCGCCAAATGGTAGAATTGCTTGACCCGTGGAAAAGGTCCGCGTTAAGGGCTTTCCCACGGTTCCTGGAACTTTCCTCAGCTTTGTCCACAGGATGTATGGGGTGGTACGTCAAATCCTTCCACAGTTTGTGGCTGGTTATCCACAAACCTGCTGGGGTTTGCGGCTTGACCGTCCCCAGCGCATCGATCATAAGTTTGAGCTGCGGCACGCGTGTAGGTTGAACCGGTGCTGTCGCTTTCTGGTGGAGAGGTTTCTTCGCCGTATCAGCGTTGACCCGCTGCTCCTGATCGTATCCAAGTAAAATTACAATACCATTCGTGTGTGGTTGTGGTCGACTATTTGCGCCGCAGAGCAAATAGCCGGTATTTTCTTCGCGAAACGATCTTGACGACTGGCGACTGGCTGTGAAAGCCGCAGGACTCTGCTACGCAGGCTCAGAAATGCATTGGTGCGCTACTGGTAGCGTGCTAACCCAGCTGCATCGCCCATCTTCATCGATCGAGGACATCGTGCCTTTGGTCCCGACCGACGCGCCCATGGCCATCACGCCCCCGGCGAGCATGAGTGGGCACGCGCCGGTCATGCTGGCCGAGGTGCTGAAGGCGCTGGCGCCGCAGCCGGACCAGGTCGTGCTCGATGCCACCTTCGGCGGTGGCGGCTATACACGTGCTCTGCTCGATACCGGCCTGCGCCAGGTCCTGGCGCTGGACCGCGATCCCGATGCAGTGGCGCGGGGACAGGCGATCGTTGATCGGGATCCGCGGCTGCGCCTGATCCATGCGCGGTTCGGGGAGCTGGACCGGGTCGTGGCCGATCAGGGCCTGGAATCGGTCGACGCGGTCGTGTTCGACCTGGGCGTGTCGTCCTTCCAGCTGGACCAGGCCGAGCGGGGCTTCTCCTTCCGCTATGACGCGCCCTTGGACATGCGGATGGACAGGGAAGGCCAGACCGCCGCGGAGCTGATCGCGGAGATCGCGGAGATCGATCTCGCCCGCCTCCTGTGGAACTACGGTGACGAGCGAGAGGCGCGGCGGATCGCCCGGTCGGTTGTGGCCGAGCGCCAGAAGGCGCCCATCGAGACGACGCGGCAGCTGGCCGACATCGTCGCGCGTGCCAAGGGCCCGTCGAGGGAGCTGATCGAACCGGCCACGCGGACCTTCCAGGCCTTGCGCATCGCGGTGAACGACGAGCTGGCCGAGCTGCGCGCCGGCCTGGATGCTGCCGAGCGGGTGCTGCGGCCGGGAGGACGGCTCGTCACCGTGGCCTTCCATTCCGGCGAAGATTCGATTGTGAAGGACTTCGTCAACGAGCGGGGCGGCCGTACCCGCCGGGCCAACCGGCACCTGCCGGCGCTGCCCGACGAGGAGCCGCGCTGGGGTTGGCTGATCGACCGCCCGCTCCGGCCGGAGGCGGCCGAGACGGAGCAAAATCCTCGTGCCCGTTCCGCGCGGCTGCGCTGCGCGGTGCGGCTGGGACCGGGCGTGACCTATCGAGGCCCCGTGCGGGGCCTGACCGACATGATGGAGGGCGAGCGATGACCGGGCGCAAGGTCTTGTTTCTCGTGCTGCTGCTCCTGGGCACGGCCTGGGGGACCTTCCACCTCAAATACGAGGTGGTGCAGCTGGAGAACCATGCTCGTGCCCTGGAGCGCCAGATCGTGGCCTCGGTCGACGAGATCCGCACGCTGGAAGCCGATCTGGCCCTGCGCACCCATCCCGACCGGATGGTCGCCGTCGCGCCGAAGCTCGACATGGTGCCGGTCTATGTGACGAGCCTGGCGAGCGTCGGCGACATGCCCGACCATGCGCGCATCGCCTATGCCGACCGCGTGCTGGCCGTGCTTCTCCCATCCGGTGCCGAGGTGCCGACGCGGATGAAGCCACTGGTCCTCGGGGGCATCGCGCGATGAGGACCAGCGGTGGGGAAGGTGGCGTAGCCCTGGCGAGGCGCCGGATCGGCGTTCTGCTCGCCACGTTCGGGCTCCTGTTCTCCACCCTGGCCTTCCGCCTGGTCGACATCACCCAGCTTGCCGGAGCCCAGGAAGAGGCCTCGCGCTACGTGCGGCCCCAGGACGGGATCAGCCGCCGGGATGTGGTCGATCGCCACGGCGTGCCGCTGGCGACCGACGTGACCGTGTCCGGCGTCGGCGCCGATCCTCGCGACGTGCCCAAGGACCAGACGACCATCGGGAGCATCGCGGCGGTGCTCGGCCGCGACCCGAGGATCATCGAGCGGATCTTGGACAGCGACCGCCACTTCGTCTGGCTGGAGCGGCGGATCAGCCCCAGGCAGCAGGCAGCTCTCCTGAGCCTGGGGGTGCCCGGCCTGGAGTTTCGCGAGCAGCCCCGCCGGGTCTATCCGCAGGCAAGCCTCGTCGCGCACCTGATCGGGCAGACTGGGGTCGACAATGGCGGGCTGAGCGGCATCGAGCAGCGCTTCGACCGCACGATCCGCACCGACGTCTCCAGCCGCGACCGCGAGCCCTTCGCCTTGTCGATCGACCTGCGCATCCAGCAGGTGCTGCGCGAGGAGCTGATGGCCGGCATCCGGACCTACGAGGCCCGCGCCGCCAACGGCATGATCATGGACGTGCGCACCGGCGAGATGCTGGCCATGGTCAGCCTGCCGGACTTCGACGCGAACCGCCCGATCGGGCCTGAGGACCTGCGCCGCAGCAACCGCAACACGGAAGGCGTCTACGAGGTCGGCTCACTGTTCAAGACGCTGACTTTGGCCACCTTGATGGATGCCGGCGTCGTCAAGATGAACGACATGTGGGATGCCACCAAGCGCCTGCAGATCGGCCGGCGCTCGATCGGCGACTCCCATCCGCTCAAGCGCTGGGCATCCACCACCGACGTCTTCATCAACAGCTCCAACATCGGCACGGCACGGATGGCGCTGGCCGGCGGGGCGGACCTGCAGCGCGAATATCTGGAGAAGCTCCGCCTCCTGGAGAAGCCGCAGCTCGAAGTGCCCGGCGTCAGCAGCCCGCTCATTCCGAGGCGCTGGCCCGACATCACCGTGGCGGTGGTCTCCTACGGACAGACCCTGGCCATCACGCCGCTCAGCTTCCTCAATGCCTTCTCCGCCGTGGTGAATGGCGGCGTCCTGCGTCCTGCCACCCTGCTGCGCCGCGACTCCTCGCAGCCGCTCCCGGGCGAGCGGGTGATCTCGGAAAAGGCATCCGCGCAGATCCGCGAACTGCTCTGGCTGAATGTCGTCGACGGCACGGGTACGAAGGCGCGGGTGCCCGGGATGATGGTCGGCGGCAAGACCGGCACGGCCGACAAGCCGATCAACGGCCGCTACATCAAGGGCAATGTCATCGCGAGCTTCGTGGCGGCCTTCCCGATGAACGAGCCGCGCTACGCGATCCTGGTCATGCTGGACAACCCGACCGCGAATGCCGCCTCGATGGGCTTTCGCTACGGTAGCTGGAACGCAGCCCCCGTCACCGGCCGGGTCATCAGCCGCACTGCCCCGCTCCTGGGCGTACCGCTGGTGCCGCAGACGGTCGAGGACGAGTTCCTGGCCGCGGCACCGGCGGAGATCCGCGAGAAGGAACTGACGCGCCGCATCAAGGAGGCTCGCGTTGCTGCTCTCGAGCCTATGTGAACCGGCGCAGCTGCTTCGCCCGCTGCCCGATCGCGCCCAGGACATCGAGGTCCTGGGCCTGGCGCTCGATTCGCGCAACGTAAAGCCGGGTGGCCTGTTCGCAGCGTTGCCGGGCTCGAAGCTGGATGGCGCCGCCTTCGCGCCAGCGGCCGTCCGGGCCGGCGCCGTCGCGGTGCTGGGTGGACCCTCCCTCGACGCCGTCGACCTGCCGGTGCCGAAACTGGTCGCCGCCGACCCGAGCGCGCTGCTGGCTCGCATGGCGGCCCGCTTCTTCGGCCGGCAGCCCGCCTGCGTCGCCGCCGTCACCGGCACCAACGGCAAGACCTCCGTCGCCAGTTTCACCCGCCAGCTCTGGGCCATGTCCGGCCTGCCGGCGGCCTCGATCGGCACGCTCGGCGTCCAGTCCACGACCGGCGACCTGCCGGGCAACCTGACCACGCCGGACGTCCTCACGCTGCAGCGCCTGGCCGCCGAACTGGCAGCCAAGGGCGTGGACCACTTGGTGATCGAGGCATCCAGCCACGGCCTGGAGCAAAAGCGGGTCGACGGGCTGCATGTCGCCGCCGCCGCCTTCACCAACCTCACCCGCGACCATCTCGACCACCATGTCACCATGGAGGCCTACTTCGCCGCCAAGGCCCGCCTGTTCGACGAGGTGTTGGCCGAGGACGGCACGGCGGTGCTGAACGCGGACGTGCCGGCGTTCCCGGTCCTGCGCGAGCGCTGCGCCCGTCGCGGCATCCGCGTGCTCGATTTCGGGCGCAGCGCGGAAGCCCTCCGCCTGGTCGAGCAACTGCCGGCACCGGCAGGTCAGACCCTGACGCTGGCCCTGGGCGGCGTCGAGCACCGGATCAGCTCGCCGCTGGTCGGCGCCTTCCAGGCCGAGAACCTGCTGGCGGCACTGGGCCTTTGGCATGCCAGCGGTGGCGAACTGGAGCAGGGGGCACGGCTGCTGGGCCAGGTCCAGGGCGCGCCTGGCCGCATGCAGCTGGCCGGGACGACGCGCAGCGGGGCTGCCGTCTATGTCGACTATGCCCACACGCCGGATGCCCTGGAGAAGGCGCTGCTGGCCGCAAGGCCCCATGCCAGCGGACGGCTCGTCGTCGTGTTCGGGTGCGGCGGCGATCGTGATCCGGGCAAGCGGCCGCTGATGGGCCAGGCCGCGGCGGCGTTCGCCGACCTGGCGATCGTGACCGACGACAATCCACGCAGCGAGGATCCGGCGGCGATCCGCGATGCCGCCCTGGCCGCCATGCCTGAAGGCTCGCGCGAGATCGGCGACCGTGGCCGCGCGATCCGGAGCGCGGTGGCCGAGCTGCGCGGGGGCGACGTGCTGCTGATCGCAGGCAAGGGCCACGAGCGTGGCCAGACGATCGCGGGCGTCGTGCATCCGTTCGACGATGTCGCGGTGGCGGCTGAGGCCTTGGCCGAAGGTGTCGCGGCTTGAAGCCGCTCTGGACGGCTGAGGAGGCTGCTGAGGCCACCGGCGGGACCATCCAGGGTGGTCCCTGGAGCGTCGGCGGCATCGCCATCGACACGCGCGAGCTTGGCCGGGGCGACCTGTTCGTGGCTCTGGCCGGCGAGCACCGGGACGGCCATGCCTTCGTGCCGGATGCGCTGGCCGAGGGGGCGGGAGCGGTGCTGGTGGCACGGGCCGACGCCGTGCCCTACGGCCAGCCGGCCCTGATCGTCACCGACACGCTGCGGGGCCTGGAGGGGCTCGCCACCTACCGGCGCCTGTCCACGAAGGCCAGGATCGTCGGGATTACCGGCAGTGCCGGCAAGACGACGGCGAAGAGCGCCATCGCGACCCTCCTGCAGGGTTCCGGCCTGGTTCATGCCAGTGCGAAGAGCCACAACAACCATTGGGGCGTGCCGCTGAGCCTGGCCCGGATGCCGCACGACGCCGCCTTTGGCGTGTTCGAGCTCGGCATGAACCATGCGGGCGAGATCCGTGCCCTCGTCTCCCAGGTCCGCCCGCATGTGGCCCTGATCACCACGATCGCCCCCGCTCATCTCGGGCATTTTGCCAACGAGGAGGGGATCGCGCGGGCGAAGGCGGAGATCCTGGAGAAGGTCGAGCCGGGCGGCAGCGCGGTGCTGCCGGCGGACAGTCCCTGGCACGACCTCCTGGCGAGCCTCGCCCGGTCCACACCCGGCATCCGCACCTTGAGCTTCGGCCGCGCTGCCGGCGCGGATGTCCGGCTGGTCGGCGAGGAGGGCGATCATCTGGGCAGCGACGTCATCGCCGAGCTTGCCGGCAGGACCGTCGCCTATCGTCTCCACCTGCCGGGCCGGCATCAGGTCGACAACAGCCTGGGTTGGCTGGCGGTGATCCATGCGCTGGGCCTGGACGTCGATCAGGCAGCGCAAGCCATGGCGGCCATTCGGCCGGTCGACGGGCGGGGCGTCCGCCGCGAGCTGACGCTGGCCTCGGGTGGGCGGGTCATGCTGCTCGACGAGAGCTACAACGCCAACCCCGCTTCGATGCGCGCCGCCCTGGACGTGCTGGCCCGCCAGCCGGGCCGCCGGGTGGCCGTGCTCGGTGACATGCTGGAACTGGGCGCGGGCTCGGTCGCACTGCACGAGGCACTGGCGCCCGCGGTGGAAGAAGCCGGGGCAGAGGCCGCCTATCTCTGCGGGCCGGCCATGGCCCGCCTCGCCGACCGGCTGCCCTGCGCCGTCGCCGTCCATCATGCTCCGTCCAGCACGGAGCTCCTCCAGCTGCTGCGCGCCGACCTGAAGGACGGCGACGTGGTGCTCGTAAAAGGGTCGTTGGGAAGCCGCATGCGTGTCATCGTCGACGGGCTCGCCACAGCCGGCACGGGTGGTTCCTGATGCTCTACCACCTGCTCGTGCCGCTCTCGGACGACGTGACCCTGTTCAACGTGTTCCGCTACATCACCTTCCGCGCGGGCGGTGCGGTGATGACGGCCCTGTTCCTGTCGTTCTGGCTGGGCCCCAAGGTCATCCGCTGGCTAAAGAGCAAGCAGCCGGGCGGCCAGCCGATCCGGCTGGACGGGCCAGAAAGCCACCTGCTGACCAAGAAGGGCACGCCCACCATGGGCGGCGTGCTGATCCTCCTGGCCCTGACGCTCTCGACCCTGCTCTGGGCGGATCTCTCCAACGGCTATACCTGGGTCGTCCTGTTCGTGACGCTGGGCTACGGCCTGATCGGCTTCGGCGACGATTATCTCAAGCTCACCAAGCGCAACAGCAAGGGCCTGTCCGGCCGCCTGAAGCTGGCGGCCCAGACTGCGATCGGCCTCCTCGCCGCCTTCTATCTGGTGCTCGCGGTCGACGGACCGCTCGCCACCTCCGTGGCCCTGCCGTTCTTCAAGGACGCGGCGATCCCGCTGGGCTTCATGTTCCCGGTCTTCGCGACGCTGGTCATGATGGGCAGCTCGAACGCGGTCAATCTCACCGATGGCCTGGATGGGCTGGCGATCGTGCCGGTGATGATCGCGGCAGGATGCTTTGGCATGATCGCCTATCTCGGCGGCAACGCGATCTTCGCCAACTATCTGGGCATCCCCCACGTGCCGGGGGCCGGCGAGATCTCGGTGTTCCTGGCGGCCCTGGTCGGCGCGTCGATGGGCTTTCTCTGGTTCAACGCGCCGCCTGCCATGGTGTTCATGGGCGACACCGGCTCGCTCTCCGCGGGCGGTGCGCTCGGCATCACCGCGGTCATCGTCAAGCACGAGCTCGTGCTCATGGTGATCGGCGGGCTGTTCGTGCTGGAGGCGGTCTCGGTGATCGTGCAGGTCGCCAGCTTCAAGATGACCGGCCGGCGGGTCTTCCGGATGGCGCCGCTCCACCACCATTTCGAGAAGCTCGGCTGGCAGGAGTCCACCATCGTGATCCGCTTCTGGATCATCGCCTCCATCCTGGCGCTGGTCGGCCTCTCCACCCTGAAGCTGCGGTGACCGCCATGAACTGGACCGATCGCATCGCCGGCCGCGACCTGGGCGTCCTGGGTCTCGGCCGCACCGGGCTCGCCGTCGTGCGGGCGCTGGCCGGCGGCCGGTCCCGGATCGTCGCGTTCGACGACAAGGAGCAGGCGATCGAACAGGCGCTGGCACTGGGTGCCGTGCGGCCGGATGCGTCGGCCCTGCCGGGGCTGGCGGCCCTCGTCGTGAGCCCTGGCATCCCGCTCACCCACCCGGCGCCGCATCCCGTGATCTCGGCCGCCCGCGCGTCCGGTGTCCCGCTGATCTCCGACCTGGACCTGCTGGCAGGCCGGCTGGGCGAGCGGCGGGTCGTGGGCATCACCGGCACCAACGGCAAGTCGACGACCACCGCCCTTGTTCACCACCTCCTGACGACGTCCGGGCGGCCTGCCGTCATCGGCGGCAATATCGGCATCCCGGTCCTGGACCTGGATCTCGGCCCTGCCGACACGACGCTCGTGCTGGAACTCTCCTCCTACCAGCTGGACCTGCTCCGCGACCTGCCCGTCGACATCGCCGTATGGACCAACCTGTCCCCCGACCATCTGGATCGGCACGGCAACCTGGAGAACTACACGGCGGTCAAGGAGCGGATCTTCCGGCACGGCCGCAGCCATGCCTGCGCGGTGATCGGGGTGGACGATCCGGCCAGCCGGGCGGCGCTGGCGCGGCTGACCGCTCGGGACACCCACCGCATCATCCCGATCTCCGGCACGTCCATGCCCGGCGTCGGCGTCGGCGTGGTGGACGGCCGGCTGATCGACGCCAGCGACAAGACCTCGCGCTTCGTCACGAGCATGGACAACGCGCCAGCCTTGCGCGGCGCCCATAACCATCAGAACGCGGCCGCAGCCTATGCGGCCGTCCGGGCTCTGGGTCTTGCGCCGAAGGCGATCGCGTCGGCCATGGCCAGCTTCCCCGGCCTGCCGCACCGCATGGAACGCGTGGCCGAGCATGACGGGGTTGCCTGGGTCAACGACAGCAAGGCCACCAACCCGGACGCCGCCGCGAAGAGCCTGGCCGCCTTCGACAGGATCGTCTGGATCGCCGGCGGCAAGCCCAAGCCTGGCGGGTTCAAGAGCCTTGTTCCCGTCATGCGCCATGTCTCCCTAGCCCTGCTGATCGGTGAGGCGGCCGAGGAGATCGCGGCCGACCTGGGTGACGTGGTGACGCATCGCAAGGTCGGCACGCTGGAGGCGGCCGTGGCCGAGGCCCGCAAGGCTGCTGTACCCGGGGATACCGTGCTGCTGGCGCCGGCCTGCGCCAGCTTCGACCAGTTCAAGGATTACGAGGCCAGGGGCGACCGGTTTCGCGCCCTCGCATCGACTGGAGGCCAGGCGGCATGATCGTCGTTGCGCGCAGCAACCGCAGCGTCCTCGGCTATTGGTGGTGGACGGTCGACCGGGTCCTGATGGTGGGCCTGGCGATCCTGGCCCTGGTCGGCCTGATCCTGGTGTTCGCGGCGAGCGGGCCGATCGGGATCCGCCAGTACAGCTCGGCCACCTACTTCATCGAGCGTCAGGCGATCTTCCTGGTGATGTCGCTCACCCTGATGCTGTTCACCTCGATGCTGTCGCCGCGCGGGGTGCTCCGGCTCTCGTTCCTGCTGCTGGTCGTCTTCCTGGTGCTGACCGCGCTCACGCCCTACGGCCCGGAAGTGAAGGGTGCGCATCGCTGGCTGGACTTCGGCAGCTTCCGCCTGCAGCCCTCCGAGTTCGTCAAGCCGACGCTTGCCATCGCCATCGCCTGGACTCTGGCGCGCTCGCCGGGCCTGCAGGGGCTGCTGCCGGCCCTGCTGCCGGTCGGCCTGGCCCTGGCGATGCTCGCCCGCCAGCCGGACATCGGCATGGCCTTCGTCGTGGCGGCCGTGTTCGGCATCCAACTCTTCCTGGCCGGGCTCGGCTGGTTCTGGATCGTGGCGGCGGCCGGGGCCGGCATCGGCGGCCTTTGGGGCGCCTACCAGTTCTTCCCGCACTTTACCCAGCGGGTGGACGGCTTCCTCGATCCCTCCAAGGAGGTCTACCAGGTCGACAAGGCCATGAACGCGGTGGCGTCGGGCGGCTTCTTCGGCCGCGGGCCGGGCGAGGGCGAGGTGAAGTTCAAGCTGCCCGATGCCCATTCCGACTTCATCTTCGCGGCCACCGCTGAGGAATTCGGCATCATTACCTGCCTGCTCCTGGTGGCCCTGTTCTTCTTCCTGCTCTACCGGGCGCTCACCCGCGTCTCGAGCCTGTCCGACCGCTTCTGCCTCCTGGCAGCCGGTGGGCTTGCCGCCCAGTTCGGCCTGCAGGCCTTCATCAACATAGCCGTCAACCTGAACCTGATGCCCACCAAGGGCATGACGCTGCCCTTCGTCTCCTATGGCGGCTCGTCCCTGCTCGCCTTCGGCCTGAGCATGGGCCTGCTCCTGGCGCTCACCCGGCGCGGAGCGCGCCTGGACGTCCATCGATGAGCGGACGGGTGGTCATCGCTTCGGGCGGCACCGGCGGGCACATGTTCCCCGCCCTGGCCCTGGCGGACGAGATCATCCGCCGCGGCCATCGCGTCGCCCTGGTGGTGGATGAACGCGGCCGCCGCTGGGTCAAGGGCGACTACGAGGTCCATGTCGTGGCAGCGGCCCGTCCCGGGCTGGGCGTGGTCGGCCGCGGCCTGGGTGTCGTGCAGGGCTTCGTGCAGTGCCTGGGTCTGTTCCGGCGCTGGCAGCCCCAGGTCGCGGCCTGCTTTGGCGGCTATGCCTCCTTCCCGCCGGCCATGGCGGCGCGTGCGCTGGGCCGCCCGGTCGTAGTGCACGAGCAGAACGCGGTGCTGGGCAAGGCGAACCGGGTGCTTGCCGCCTTCGCCCGCAAGCTGGCGCTGAGCTTTGCCCGTACCGACCACGCGCCGCCCCTTTCCGCCGACACGCTCGTCACCGGCAATCCGCTCCGCACCGGCTTCGAAGCCCAGCCGGACCCGCCGCCTGCCGATGGCCCCATCCGCCTGTTCGTCATGGGCGGCTCGCAGGGTGCGCGGATCTTCTCGGCCGTGCTGCCTGAGGCCTTGGCCCTGCTGGCGCCGGAGCTGCGCGGTCGCCTCCATGTGGTCCAGCAGGCGAGGCCGGAAGACGTCGAGCAGCTTCGGGCGCGCTACGAAGCGATGGGCGTTCCCGCCGAGATCGCGTCCTTCTTCGACGACGTGGCCCGAAGGCTTGCCGACTGCCACTTGGTCGTCGCGCGCAGCGGGGCCTCCACCGTCGCCGAGGTGAGCGCCTGCGGACGGCCGGCCCTCTATGTCCCCTATGCCCATGCGGCCGACGACCACCAGTATGCCAACGCCATGCGGGTGGCCGATGCCGGCGCGGGCCACGTGCTGCGCGAGGCGGACGCGACACCAGCGCGTCTGGCCGCCGCCATCGGTGATCTTCTAGGCCATCCGGCAGGGCTCGCCGCCATGGCACAGGCCGCGCGCGGTTTTGCCCGGCCGGATGCCACCGTGGCGCTTGCCGACCTCGTCCTTTCGTTTGCGGAGAAGAACCCTTGAACGTCCTGCCGCTGGATGTCGGCACCATCCACTTCATCGGGATCGGCGGCATCGGCATGTCCGGCATCGCCGAGGTGCTGCACCATCTGGGCTACCGCGTGCAGGGTTCCGACCAGGCCGCCAGCGCCAATGTCCGGCGGCTGCAGGACAAGGGCATCGAGGTGTTCATCGGCCATCGCGCCGAGAACCTGGGCGATGCGCAGGTGGTCGTGTTCAGCTCGGCGGTGAAGGGCGACAACCCGGAGATGGTCGACGCCCGCGCCCGCCGCCTGCCGGTGGTGCGCCGTGCCGAGATGCTGGGGGAGCTGATGCGCCTGAAGTCGTCGATCGCGATCGCGGGTACCCACGGCAAGACCACCACCACCTCGCTGGTGGCAGCCCTGCTCGATGAAGCCGGCTACGATCCGACCGTCGTCAATGGCGGCATCATCAACGCCTACGGCACCAATGCTCGGGTCGGCTCGGGCGACTGGATGGTGGTCGAGAGCGACGAGAGCGACGGCAGCTTCCTGCGCCTGCCCGCGACCGTCGGTGTCGTCACCAACATCGATCCCGAGCACATGGAGCATTACGGCACCTTCGATGCGGTGCGCGACGCCTATTACCGCTTCGTCGAGCGGCTGCCGTTCTACGGCTTCGCCGTGCTCTGCCTCGATCATCCCGAGGTGCAGGCCCTGGTCGCGAGGATCACCGACCGCAAGGTCCTGACCTACGGCTTCAGCCCCCAGGCCGACGTGCGGGCCACCACGCTGCAGATCGACCCGGACAGCTCCACCTTCGACGTGGCGCTGAACCCGCGTGGCGGCGGGGAGCCGATCCTGCTGCAGGGCATCCGCCTGGCCATGCCCGGTCGCCACAACGTGCAGAACGCGCTGGCGGTGATCGCGATCGCCGAGCAGCTGGGTATCGACCATGCCGCAACGCGCAAGGCGCTGGCCTCGTTCGGCGGGGTGAAGCGGCGGTTCACGATTACCGGGAAGGTCGGCGGCGTTACCGTCGTCGACGATTACGGCCACCACCCGGTCGAGATCCGCGCGGTGCTGGCAACGGCCCGGCAGGCGACGAAGGGCAGGGTGGTGGCGGTGGTCCAGCCGCACCGCTTCTCCCGCCTAGCCGATCTGTTCGACGAGTTCTGCGGCTGCTTCCACGATGCCGATACCGTGCTGATCGCACCGGTCTATGCCGCCGGCGAGGCGCCGATCCAGGGGGCCGACCGCGACCGCCTGGTCGAGGGCGTCCGTGCGCGCGGCCATCGCGACTGCCGGCCGATCGAGGGCCAGGAAGGGCTGGCCGCCATCGTCCGGGACTCCACGGCACCGGGCGACCTGGTGGTCTGCCTGGGTGCCGGGACGATCAGCGCCTGGGCGAATGCGCTGCCGGGCGAGATCGAGGCCCTGCGCGGAACCGATCGATGAGCGACTGGCGCGACGATCTGCCGGCCGTTCGCGGGGACCTGCGCCGGGACGTTGCGCTGAACGGCCTGACCTGGCTGAAGGTCGGCGGTCCGGCGGACCTCCTGTTCAACCCGGCCGACGCCCAGGATCTCTCCGACTTCCTGCAGGCCCTGCCGCCCGACCTGCCGGTGCTGCCCATGGGCGTAGGCTCGAACCTGCTGGTCCGCGACGGCGGGCTGCGCGGGGTGGTCGTGCGCCTGGTGGGACCGCTCGCCAAGATCACGGTCGAGGATGACCTGCTGATCGCTGGTGCGGGCGCGCTGGACCAGAACGTCGCGCGGGCCGCCCAGCGAGCCGGGCTTGCCGGGATCGAGTTCATGATTGGCATCCCCGGCACGATCGGCGGGGCCATGAAGATGAACGCGGGCGCCTTCGGCGGCGAGACCCGCGACCGCCTGGTCTGGGCCGAGATCGTGACGCGGGACGGCGTGATCCGCCGCCTGGACAAGGCAGCGTTGGAGTTCGGCTACCGGCGTTCCGCCCTGTCCGAGGGTGCCATCGTGCTCCGTGCCGCATTCGCGCTGGAGCCGGGCGACCCTGCCATCATCCTCCGCCGCATGGACGAGATCCGCGCCGAGCGCGAATCCGCCCAGCCGATCCGGGTCGCGACCGGCGGCAGCACGTTCAAGAACCCGGACGGGCGCCGTGCCTGGCAACTGGTGGATGAGGCCGGCTGCCGGGGGCTCGTCCACGGCCATGCCATGGTGTCGGACAAGCACTGCAACTTCCTGATCAACCGGGGCGGTGCCACGGCACGCGAGATCGAGGAACTGGGCGAGATGGTGCGAGCCAGGGTGCAGGCCCGAAGCGGTGTCAGCCTGGCCTGGGAGATCGTGCGCATCGGCGAGGAGGCAGGCGCATGAGCCGCTGGAAGGGGGCGAAGGTCGCCGTCCTGCTGGGCGGCCGTTCCGCGGAGCGCGAGGTCAGCCTCGTGTCGGGCCATGAGTGCGCCAAGGCGCTGGCCGGGGCCGGCTTCGATGTGGTGCGGATCGATGCGGCCGAGCGCCTGGCAGAGCAGCTGCTCGCGGTGCGGCCCGATGTCTGCTTCAACGCCCTGCACGGCCGGCTGGGCGAGGACGGCCGGGTGCAGGGGCTCTTGGACCTGCTGAACATCCCCTACACCCACTCCGGCGTGCTGGCGTCGGCCCTGGCCATGGACAAGCCCAAGGCCAAGCTGATGTTTATGGCGGCCGGCCTGCGCTGCCCGATCGGGGTGGAGACCAGCTATCACCGGCTGCTGGCGGAAGGCTCGCCGATCGAAGGTGGCGTCGTCGTGAAGCCATCCTGCGAAGGCAGCTCGGTCGGCGTGCTCATCGCGCCGGACGGCAACCTCGCCTCGCTGAGGGAGCGCAACGACGTGGACCCGGGCCAGCGCCTGCTGGTGGAACCCTATATCCGGGGCCGGGAGCTGACCTGCGGCGTGCTGGGCGATGCCCCGTTGGCAGTGACCGAAATCGTGCCGCTCGACGGCTTCTACGACTATCGCGCAAAGTACACCGATGGATTTGCAAAACATGTTGTTCCGGCTGATCTTCCGGAACATGTGTATGCGGCGGTGATGGACTGGTCGATGCGCGCTCACATAACCCTGGGTTGCAGGGGTGCCACACGTTGTGACTTCCGCTGGAATCCGGATCTGCCTGGTGCAGACGGACTTTTCCTGCTGGAGATCAACACCCAGCCGGGCATGACACCTTTGTCGCTGCTGCCCGAGCAGGCCGCTCATCGCGGCATCGATTTTGCAGATCTGGTCCAGCGCCTCCTGGAGACCGCCCGATGCGACGGCTGACCCGGACATCCACGCGGATCCACACCCTGCGAAGGGCGAAGCCGCGTCCACGCTGGGTAAAGCCCGTCGTGACCAGCGGAATGATCCTCCTTCTCGTGGGCGCGATCATCCCCGGCCTGTGGATAAACTTCGGGCACTCGCACGTGCTGCCAATGCTGGCATCCGCGGAACTCGCCTGGCGAGGCGCAACAGGACAGGCAGGGCTGGTTGTGCGGAAACTCTCCAGTGATGGGAGAGTGCGAACTTCTGTGGATGAATTGCGGACAGTTCTTGATGGCCTGAGGGGTGCCAATATACTTACGGTTGATATCGACCACGCACGACGCCGTATCGAGGAGCTCCCTTGGGTGAAGTCTGCGACGATCCAGCGCCGGCTGCCCGACACGCTCCACGTCAGCCTGGTTGAACGGCAACCGCTTGCACTCGCCGAAGCCGATAGTGGCCGGCTCGTGCTGATCGACGAGGACGGACAGGTCGTGAACATGACGGATTTGCGACCGTTCGCCAACCTGCCGACCGTTGCCGGCGAGGGTGCCCAGCGGCATGCTGGCGATCTGCTCGCCCTGATCCGCTCCGAACCCGCCCTCTACGAACGCGTGTCCGGCGCCAGGCGCGTCGGCGACCGGCGCTGGAACGTCTGGATCGATGGCCGGGTCGAGGTGAGGTTGCCTGAAGAGGGGGCTGCCGAAGCCTGGCACAAGCTGGCGCGCATCCAGGCGGGCGACGGCCTGCTGGACAAGGCGGTGGTGGCCCTCGACATGCGCGCGCTGGGCGGGATCGTTGTCCGGCCCGATCCGCGGATCGCCGGCGACGACAAGGAGGGCGCATGAGCGCCGCCACCCTCGTCCAGCGCAAGTCACCGCCGGCCGGGCAGGAGGGAGCGCATTCCGTCCGGGTCCGGGCGGTCGTGGACATCGGCAGCACCAAGTTCGGCTGCTGGATCGTCCGTGCCAGGCGTTCGGGCGGCTTCGAGCTGCGCGGCAAGGGCTACCAGGCCGCCGACGGCGTGCGCAGTGGCGAGATCGTCGATGGCGACGATGCCGAGTTCGGCGTGGCCGCCGTCGTGCACGAGGCGGAACGTGCGGCCGGCGAGGAACTCCGCTCCGTCGTGGCCGTGACCAGCGGCGGCCGGCCCGCCTCCACCCATGCCAGGGTCGAGGTGCCGCTGTTCGGCCGCGCCGTCGACCGTTCCGACATCGAGCGGGGCATGGACGCGGCCCGCGTCCAGATGGGCAGCCCGAACCGTTCGATCGTCCATCTGCTGCCTCTGGAACTTTCGATCGACGATGGGCAGCCCCTGCGCGATCCGCGCGGCATGCGCGGCGAACGCCTGCAGATGCTGGTGCATGCGGTGAGCATGGACAGCCGGCACGTCGCCCAGCTCCGGTCCTGCCTGGATGGCTGCCATCTCGACGTCGACGAGGTGGTGTGCGCCGGCTACGCATCTGGCTGGTCGGTGACCACCCCGGACGAGCGGGAGCGGGGCTGCATGGTCCTGGACCTTGGCGGGGGCGTGTCGAGTGCTGCGCACTTCCATGGTGGCCGCTTGGCGCTGTTGGCGTCGGTCCCCTATGGGGGCGAGCACATTACCGCCGACCTCGCCCATGGACTGGCCACGCAGCGCAGCCACGCCGAGCGGATCAAGTCGCTCTACACCAGCGTGCAGGCGCGACATGGTGACGCCGACCAGCGCATCGCCGTGCCGCATGTGGGCGACCCGGAGAAGTGGCCGTCGGGCGAAGTGGCACGCTCGCGGCTGACCGAGATCGCCCGGCCGAGGGTCGAGGAGATCCTGGAATTGCTCCGCGGCAGGCTGAAGGAGCACGCGGAGCTGTTCCGGACCATGCCGCCGGCCAACCTCGTGCTGACAGGCGGGGCATCGCGGATCGAGGGTCTGGTCGAGCTGGTGGACGAGATGTTCGGCCTGCCCGTCCGCTTTGGTCTGCCGGACCGGATCCAGGTCGGCGACGTCTACGAATGCGAGCCTTGCGCGAGCGCCGCGAACGGTGCACTCGGCCTATGTCGGGGTGAGGACGGTGGACAGCGCTGGCGGAACGAAGCGGCGAGCACGTCGCTGGGGCGCGGCTGGTCCAGGTTCCGCAATTGGCTGCGCGAGAATTTCTGATGTGACGCCGTCCAGGGGGGCGGCTTCGTGGTGGCGGCTGACGGCCCGACGAGAGCGCGAGGTCGGGTGAGGGTGGAGGACAACATGACGATCAACTTGACCATGCCGGTGGCACACGACCTGAAGCCCAGGATCAGTGTGGTTGGTGTCGGTGGTGCTGGCGGCAATGCCGTCAACAACATGATCACCGCACACCTTGAAGGGGTCGAGTTCGTCGCCTGCAACACCGACGCCCAGGCGCTGGACCGCTGCCTGACCGATCGGAAGATCCAGCTCGGCAACACCGTGACCCACGGGCTGGGGGCAGGTGCCCGTCCCGAGATCGGCCGCGCTGCCGCCGAGGAAGCCCGCAACGAGATCATCGACGCGCTCTCCGGCAGCCACATGGTGTTCATCACCGCCGGCATGGGCGGCGGTACCGGCACTGGTGCTGCCCCGGTTATCGCGAAGGCGGTGAAGGAGCAGGGCATCCTGACCGTGGGCGTGGTCACCAAGCCCTTCCAGTTCGAAGGCGGCTATCGTGCCCGCCTGGCCGAGAGCGGCATCGAGGAACTGGAGCAGTGGGTCGACACACTCATCGTGATCCCGAACCAGAACCTGTTCCGGATCGCCAATGAGCGCACGACCTTCACCGAAGCCTTCCAGATGGCCGACCAGGTCCTCCACATGGGCGTGCGCGGCGTCACCGACCTGATCGTCATGCCCGGCCTCGTCAACCTGGACTTCGCCGACATCCGCACCGTCATGGGCGAGATGGGCAAGGCGATGATGGGGACCGGCGAGAGCGAGGGCGAGCGCCGGGCCATCGAGGCCGCGGAGAGCGCTATCTCCAATCCACTCCTCGACGAGGTGTCGATGAAGGGTGCCCGCGGCGTCCTCATCAACATCACCGGCGGCCCGGACATGACCCTGTTCGAGGTCGATGCCGCCGCCAACCGCATCCGTGAGGAAGTCGACCAGGACGCCAACATCATCTTCGGTTCGACCTTCGACGAGTCGATGCACGGCAAGATCCGCGTCTCGGTGGTGGCGACCGGCATCGCCATGCCCGAGCGCTAGCGCCGGGCCCAGGCCGCCGTCGAGCAGACGCCGGCCGCGGCACCGCAGTCAACCCTGCGCTTCCAGCCGCAGATCGCCCGTCCGCTGTCGCAGGCCTATCCGACGCTGCGCCCCGCTTCCCAGATGGCCCCCACGTCCGCCCAGCAGATCGACTCCCATATCCGCAGCGTGGCCGAGCGGAGCGAAGCGCGCGCCGAGGCTCCCGAGGCCGCGCGCGACGATGCCTATGCCGCTGCGTCCCACGAGGCGGCCCCCTCCCAGGACGAGCGGGAGTTCGAGACCGCCGACGCGGAGTTCGGTGCCGACCGCCGCAGCCGGCAGCTGTCCGGCCTTGGCCGCGCCGAGGACCGCCTAAGCAACCTGTTCAGCAAGATGAGCAAGGGCCTGGGCTTTGGCGGGGACGCGCAGCCGATCCAGCCGCGCACCGAGCAGCCCCAGCACCTCCGTTGGGAACAGGCCGGCAACGCTGTTGGCGGTGATCCGGTCGCTGAGATTCCCGCTTTCCTGCGCCGTGATCGTTCAAGGAGTTGAGCACTGAAGCTCTTCTGTCACATGAACAGAAGGCTGTAACAATCGGTAACCAACTGTGAGTAGCGGCTAGTCTTCCCTCTGCCTATCTGAACAGTGCCGGACGCCGGTCCGTCCTGATCGCCCTTTCCAGGGTGGCATGGCCGGGCCGGCTTTCGGTTCGTTTGGAAGCGGAGCGACAAGAAGTGATCAACTCGGGTAGCCAGCTTGGCGAGCACGGAGCTCGGGACCTAGATGTCCGGGCCAGCCGCTCGGGCCGGATGCAGCGTACGATCGCGCACCGGATTGGCTGCGTCGGTATCGGTTTGCACGGTGGCCGCAAGGTCTCCTTGACCCTGTTGCCGGCAGCGCCCGACACCGGGATCATCTTCGTGCGCACCGATCTTCCGGGCCGGCCGGTCATCCCCGCGACCGCGGATCGGGTCGGTGACACCACCATGTGCACGACGCTGGTCGGTCCCGACGATGCCAAGGTCGCGACGATCGAGCATCTGATGGCCGCCTTCGCGCTGGCCGAGATCGACAACGTCACGGTCGAGCTCGACGGGCCGGAAGTGCCGATCATGGACGGCAGCGCCGCACCTTTCCTCTTCCTCCTGGAATGCGCCGGCGTGCGCGAGCAGGATCGGCCGCTCCGCCGGATCGAGGTGATCAAGCCCGTCCTGGTCGAGGCGGCCGGCAAGTTCGCGCGGCTCGACCCCGCACCCTTCGCCAGTTACGGCGCCTCCATCGACTTCGACCATCCGGCGGTCGGCGCCCAGGCGCTGAGCGTGCCGTTCGAGCCGAAGCGGCTGGGGCGGATGCTTGGCTCGGCGCGGACCTTCGGTTTTGCCGCCGACATCGAGCAGCTGCGCGCTCGCGGGCTGGCCCGCGGCGGCTCCCTGGAGAATGCAGTCGTGGTCGGTCCGGAGGGGATCCTCAACCCCGGCGGCCTGCGTTTCCCCGACGAGTTCGTGCGGCACAAGCTGCTGGACGCGATCGGCGACACCTTCCTGGCCGGTGCGCCGGTGGTGGGCCGCTGGACGGGCCATCGGGCCGGCCATGCACTCCATGTGAAGCTGGTCCGGGCCCTGCTCGCCGACCGGACCGCATGGCGGTATGTCGAGGACACGGACGAGGACTTCACTATCGAAGCGCCTTCTGCCCAGGCACGGGTCAAGGTGGCGGCGACGGCCTGAGCGTCGCCGCCAACCTTCGGCCGTGCCGCAAGGTGCGGACCCTTTCGTGACGTGCTAGATCGCGCACGGGCGAGTGTTGCCCTGGGCCTTGTCTCCGTCCGGGAAGGGATTCGTGCTGCGCGGCTTGTTCGTCGACCGCCATTTCTACAGCTATGACGGCACCGGACGCGGTCGCTGGAAGGTTTTCACGCGGGCGGCGCAGATCCGCCTGGCACTGGCAGTGCTGCTGTTGACCATGCTCGTGGCGGTGCTGGGCGGCACCTTCGCCTACGGCTGGCTGCAGTCCCATGCCATGCCGGCCCCGGCCCTTGCCAATGTCCCGGTGGTGCGTGCGCCTGAGCCCCCACCCGTCGCCGTGGACGAGATCCAGGCCCTGCGCACGGCGCTCGACGAGACCCGCCAGAAGCGGGCGGAACTGGCCGCCGAGCTGGAGGGCCTGAAGCGGCGTCCGGTCCAGGCAGGACCGACCCAGGCCGCCTATGATGAACTCCGCGCCAGCTTCGACCGGCTGCAGGCGAGCCACGACGAGGCGGTCCGCCGGGCCGAGGCGGCGGAACAGGCGGCGGCGAGGGCGGCCGAGGCGGCCGAGCTTGCCAGGAGGGAAGCGGCCGCCCGGGGGCAGATCGACGAGGCGACCATCCCCGACCGGATCCGGGCGCTGGAACTGGAGCTGGAAATGGCCAGGACGGCAGCCCTGCCCGACGACGCGACCGCCCTTGAGCAGGACCCGCGTTATGGCGAGGATCCTGTCGACCATGCCTTCACGCCGCAGGAAGAAGAACTGGCCCTGCGCGTCCGGGAGCTGGAGGCGACCGTGGCGGAACTCGAAGCCGAGCGGACTGTCCTGGAGCAGCGGCTGGCGGAAGCCGGCCAGCCAGTCGATCTGCCTGCGCAAGGCGATGCACAACCGTCCGGCGACGAACCCGCCGGGCCAACGGACGAATGACGGAGATGGCGACGTTTCATGCAGATCGATGACCTCGACACACCCTCCGTCCTGGTCGATCTCGACCGGGTCGAAGCCAACCTGAAGCGCTGGCAGGACTATTGCGATCGGCACGGCATCGCCAACCGGCCGCACATCAAGACCCACAAGCTGGTCGAGTTCGCGCGGCTGCAGGTGGCGCTGGGTGCCCACGGCATCGCCTGCCAGAAGCTCGGCGAGGCCGAGGTGATGGCCGATGCCGGCATCGACGACATCCTGATCCCCTTCAACCTGCTGGGCCGCCCCAAGCTCGAGCGTGCCGTGGCACTGGCAAAGCGGATCCGCCTGATCCTCGTCGCCGACCATGCCGAGGTGGCCGACCCGATCGGCAAGGCCTTTGCCGAGGCCGGCATGGACGTCGAGATGCTGGTCGAATGCGACACCGGTGCGAAGCGCAACGGGACGCAGTCGATCGAGGAGACGGTGGCGCTGGCAAGGCACATTGCCGCTACGCCCGGCCTGCGCTTTGCCGGGCTCCTGACCTATCCGCCGCCTGGCGGGCAGCCGAACGTGGCGGCCTACTTTGCGGAGACGGTCGAGCGGTTGAAGGCGCATGGCATCGAGGCGCCGATCCTGTCGTCCGGCGGCAGTCCGGACATGTGGACGGCGCACACCCAGGGATGGGTCACCGAGCACCGCTCGGGCACCTACATCTATGGCGATCGCATGCAGATCCGGGCCGGGTGCATCGCGCTGGAGGATTGTGCGCTGCATGTGCTGGCCACCGTCGTGTCGCGTCCCACCGCCGATCGCGCCATCCTGGATACCGGGTCGAAGGCGCTGACCTCGGATCTGGCCGGCCTGAACGGCTATGGCCGGATCGCCGAGTATCCGGACGCCGTGATCCAGGGCCTGTCCGAGGAGCATGGCCATGTCGACCTGAGCGCCGTGCAGGGGCCGCGACCGAGGATCGGCGAGCGTGTGCGCATCCTGCCGAACCATGCATGCCCGGTGAGCAACCTTTACGACCACGTCGCATTGTGCAGGGGAAGCAACGTGGAAACCCTGGCGAAGGTAGCGGCGCGCGGTAGATTGACCTGAGATTTTCTGCAAGCTTGCCGTCCTGGGTGAATCGATCAGGACGGCGAGATGGGTGTCGAGCGTGAGCTGAAGCTTGAGGGCGATCCGGCGGATCTGCGCAGGCTGCTCCAGGAGCCTATGATCGCCGCGGGCATGCAGGGGAAGCCCAAGCACAAGCAGCTGGTCACGACCTACTACGACACCGAGGACTGCTGGCTCAGGGAGGCCTGCGGCATCAGCCTGCGCGTGCGCCGGGACGGGCGGCGCTGGCTGCAGACCGTGAAACGTGAGCGCCGCTCGGAGGGCGTGCTGTTCGCGCGCGACGAGTGGGAGATGCCGATCGCATCAGAGCTTCCGGACCCGGCCCTGCTGACCGACCCGGAACTCGCCGACGTCGTTTCGGCCATCACGGCTCGCGGCGTCGTCCCAATCGTCCGCTCCGAGATCCGCCGCGACGTCGCGGACCTGCGCTGGACCGACGAACACGGCCGTACCGGCGTGGTCAACCTGGCACTGGACGAGGGGACGATCCATGCCGGGGGCCGCCAGGCCGCCGTGGGCGAGCTGGAGCTCGAACTGGTCGAGGGCGACCCGGCATGCCTGTTCTCCCTGGCCCTGCGCTGCGCCGACCTGGTCCCGGTCCGCTTCGGCACGCTCGCCAAGTGGGAGCGCGGCTTCCGTCTCCATGCCGGCCTGCCGCCCCGGCCCGAGAAGGCCGAGCGCCCGGTCATCACCCCGGACTCCAACATCGAGGAGGTGATGATCGCCTCCATCGCGGCGGCGATGCGTCAATGGCTCGGCAACGAGGCGGCGGTTCAGCACGGCGGTGACCCGGAAGGCGTCCACCAGATGCGGGTGGCCCTTCGGCGCCTGCGCTCGCTGCTGACCCTGTTCAAGGACCTCATCCCGGAGGCCCAGCGGCGCTCGCTGTCGGCGGAGCTGCGGGAGATCGTGCAGGCGCTGGGTGCTGCCCGTGACCTGGACGTGTTCGAGACCGAGCTGCTGCGCCCCGTGGCCGAGGCCAGGCCTCAGGACCCGGCGCCGGCAGCCCTGCGCAGCCTCGTGGAACAGGCCCGTGTGGCCGCCTATGCCAAGGCGCATGCCAAGGTTGGCGAACGCTCCTATGCGCGCGCCGTCCTGCGCCTGTCCGCCTGGCTCGACATGCGCGGCTGGCGCACGGGCTTTGATTCATCCAGCGCCGACCAGCTGGCGATGCCTGCGGCCGAAGCCGCAGCTTCGATCCTGGAAAAGGCGCTGCGCAAGGTCCTGCGGCAGGGGCGTGGGTTTGCCGAGCTGTCCCCGCCCGAGCGCCATGAGGTGCGGATCGCGCTGAAAAAGCTCCGCTACGGCGCGGATGCGTTCGCCGGCCTGTTCGACGAGGACCGGGTGAAGCCCTATCTGCGCCGCCTCTCGCGCCTGCAGGACCACATGGGCCGCTTCAACGACGCGGCGGTGGCCGGTGCCACGGCCGACAGCCTGTTGAGCGACCCAGGCCTTCGGGCGGCCGACCCGGCACTGGCCGCGCGCGGGGGCGGCCTGGTGGTGGGCTGGCATGGCCATGCGGCCTTGGCCGACGAGCCGGAGCTCGTCGCCGCCTGGCGGGCGTTCAAGAATGCCGAGCCCTTTTGGAGGAGCGAGGAGTGATCCGGATCCTGGTGGGCAACGGCAAGGGTGGCGTCGGCAAGTCCACGATCGCGACCACGCTCGCAGCGGCCCTGGCCGCACGTGGCCGCCGCACGGCCCTGGCCGATGCCGACCGCCAGCGCTCCAGCCTGGCCTGGCTCGCCGCCAGGCCCGCCGGCCACCCCGCAATCCGTGCGCTCGACTGGTCGAAGCGTCTGGACCAGGTGCCGCCGGAGATCGAGCGGCTGGTGGTGGACGCCCCCGCCAACCTGGACGGCGACGAGATCGAGGACCTGCTGGACATGGCCGACAAGGTCGTGGTCCCCATGCAGCCCTCTCTGTTCGACCAGGGTGGGACCGAGCGGTTCCTGGGCAAGCTCGCCAGGCAGAAATCGGTGCGCAAGGGCCGCAAGGAGGTCGTGCTGTTGCTCAACAGGCTGCGCCCGCGCACCCGTGCGGCGGCGCGACTGGAAGCCTATGTGCGTGGGCTGGAGCTGCCGGTCGTGGCGCGCATCGCCGATCGTGCCGTGTTCGAGGAACTGGCCTCCGGCGGCCTATCCATCTTCGACGTTGCCGGCGCCCGCCACGAGGCGGCGCGGGCGGAGTGGGTGGATCTGGTCGAGCGGCTAGACACGCCGCGCTGAGCTGCGCCGCTCGACCACGGCCCGAACCAGCCCGCCCAGGGCCGAACGCACGCTGCCCTGGTCGATCTGCGCGAACTGCCGGACCAGGTCGAGCGCGGCTCGCTCCGCCTGGATGGCGGCATCGGGCGTCCGGTCCGCCCAGGCGTCCCGGGTGATCCGCCCGCCGGGAGGCGGGTGGGTATCGCTGGTCCCGCACAGCCAGTCGATGTCGGTGCGCAGGCGCTCGGCGATCAGGATGAGCCTGGCAGCACTCACCCGGTTGGCGCCCCGCTCGAACTTCTGGATCTGCTGGTAGGACACGCCGATGACTTGGCCGACCTGCTCCTGGGTCAGGCCCAGTTCGACCCGCCGGCGGCGCATGCGCTCGCCGATTTTCCGCTCGATGAGCTGTTCACGTTCCATGATCGGCCCTAAGCGCTGCAGGTCGCCGTGGCTGGCTTGCGCGCCAAGGCTCCGCTAAGCTGGCTCCGCCACGCTTGATCATAACCTTTGGTGGAACGGGCTACAAGGAATGCGAGGGATCGACGTCAGTGACGTCAGGTGGAAGAACCCGCTGCGGCGCGGCTTGAGGGCGGCGGCGGTGATGCTGTTCTTTTCGCTTTCCGCGTGCGGCGGCAACTCTGCCGACCAGGTCGACCTGACTCCGGACAAGCCGGCCGAGCAGCTCTACGCCGAAGCGCAGGAGTTCTCGCAGAACGGCCAGTGGCTGCAGGCCGCCGCCGCCTATGAGGAAGTCGAGCGCCAGCACCCCTACTCGGAGCTGGCCAAGCGTGCCCAGGTGGAAGCCGCCTATGCCTATTACGAGGGCGATTCGTACGAGGAAGCCGTGGGTGCGGCCGAGCGCTTCATCGACCTTCATCCGGGCGACGAGGCCACGCCCTATGCCTACTACCTGATCGGGCTTTGCTACTACGAGCAGATCAGCGATGTCGGCCGCGACCAGGACATGACCGAGCGCGCCCTGCAGTCCTTCGACGAGATGGTGCGCCGCTATCCCGAGAGCGACTACGCGCGCGATGCAAGGCTCAAGCTGGACCTGATCCAGGACCATCTGGCCGGCAAGGAAATGGAGATCGGGCGCTACTACGAGACCCGCAAGCAGTATGTCGGCGCGATCAACCGCTTCCGCAACGTGGTCGAGAACTACCAGACGACCTCGCACGTGCCGGAAGCATTGTTCCGCCTGACCGAGACCTATCTGGCGCTGGGCGTGCGCAAGGAAGCACAGTCGGCCGCGGCCGTGCTTGGCTACAACTATCCGGGCTCTATCTGGTACGAGCGGTCCTATGCGCTGCTGGAGGACCAGAACCTGCAACCCGCGGAGGACAGCGGCTCGTGGCTGTCGAACCTGTTCTGACCTCGCACCCTTCATGCTCCAGAGCCTGAACGTCCGCGACCTCCTGCTCCTGGACCGGCTGGACCTGGAGTTCGGGGAGGGACTGACCACGCTGACCGGCGAGACCGGTGCCGGCAAGTCGATCCTGCTGGACTGCCTGGGCTTGGCCACCGGGGCCCGGGCCGAGCGCGGCCAGGTCCGCATCGGCACCACCCAGGGCTCCGTCACCGCCCTGTTCACCCTGCCGCCCGACCATCCGGCGCGCCCGTTCCTGGCAGAGCAGGGCATCGCCTGCGGCGAGGAGATCTCCTTGCGCCGCGTGGTGTTCGCCGATGGTCGCTCGCGCGGGTTCATCGAGGACGAGCCGGTCGCGATCGGCACATTGGAGCGGGTGGGCCGCGACCTCGCGGAGGTCCATGGCCAGTTCGAGCAGCGTGGTCTCGCCGACCCCACCCGCCACCGCGCCCTGCTCGACGCGTTCGGCGGCCATGAGGCGGAGGCCGAGGCCGTCCGCCGGGCTTGGCAGGCCTGGCGCGACATGCGCACGCGACTGGATGAGCGCAAGCGGGCGGCCGACCAGGCGGCCGCGGACGAGGAACGCCTGCGTGCGCACCTGGCCGAGCTCGAAAAGTTCGGCGCGGTGCCGGGCGAGGAAGAGGAGCTGGCCAAGGAGCGCCAGCGCCTGCAGACCCGCGACCGCCAGATCGCCCTGTTCGACGAGGCTGCCAAGGGCCTGGCCGATGCCGCCGAGCGGCTGGCCAACACCCAGCGCAAGCTGGACCGCTCCGGCGTCGACGATCCGAGCCTGGAGCAGATCGTGGACGGGCTGGAACGCGCCTCGTCGGAACTGGCCGACGTGGAGCGCGCCACTGCGGAGCGTCTGCGCGAGCTGATCCACGCCGAAGGCCGTCTGGACGAGGTCGAGGAACGCCTGTTCGCCTTGCGCGCCCTTGCCCGCAAGCACCGCGTCTCTGCCGACCAGCTGGAAGGCCTGCAGGACGAGTTCGTGGCTGCCCTGGCCCAGATCGAGACCGGCGCTGCCGACATCGTCCGCCTGGAAGCCGAAACCAAGGCGTTGCACGAGCGCTTCCTTGACACGGTGAAGGCTCTGTCGGCTGCCCGTGAGCGCGCCGCGCAGACGCTGGGTGCCGCCGTTGCTGCCGAGCTGGCGCCGCTCAAGCTTGAGCGTGCCACCCTCCGTGTGACCCTGACCCCGCTGGAGCCGGAAGCCTACGGCCAGGAGGGTGCCGAGCGGGTCGCCTTCGAGGTTCGCACCAATCCCGGCCAGCCCTTCGGCCCGATCGGCAAGATCGCGTCCGGCGGCGAGCTAGCCCGCTTCATGCTGGCCCTCAAGGTCGTCCTGGCCCGCCTGCAGCCGGTCGGCACGCTCGTGTTCGACGAAATCGACGCCGGCACCGGTGGAGCGACGGCAGACGCGATCGGCGAGCGGCTGGCGCGCCTGGCCGCCGACCGCCAGGTCCTGGTCGTCACCCACGCGCCCCAGGTCGCCGCCCGCGCCCAGAGCCATCTGCGGGTGGTGAAGGTGCAGGAAGAGGACCGTACCCGGGTCACGGTGGAGCGGCTGGAAGGGGAGGAGCGTCGCGACGAGGTCGCCCGCATGCTGGCCGGCGCCCAGATCACCGCCGCGGCCCGTGCTGCCGCCGACAGCCTTCTCCAGGATGCGGTAGGCTAGATGAAGGAACTCCCGGTCGACGAACTGGACGAGGATGCTGCGCGCACCGAGCTGGAGCGCCTGGCCCTGCGCATCGCTGACGCCGACCGGCGCTACTACCAGGAAGACAAGCCCGACCTGACCGATGCGCAGTACGACGAGCTGCGCCGCCGCAACAACGCCATCGAGCAGCGATTCCCGCATCTGGTGCGGCCGGACAGCCCAAACCACCGGGTCGGCGCCCCGCCCGTCTCCGCCTTCGGCAAGGTGGTCCATGCCGTGCCGATGCTCTCGCTCGACAATGCGATGACGGCGGAGGACATCCACGAGTTCGTGGCCAGGGTGAACCGCTATCTGCGCCGACCCGAGGACGCTGCCAACGACTATGTGGCCGAGCCCAAGATCGACGGCCTGTCCTGCTCGCTGCGCTACGAGGACGGCATCCTGGTCCGCGGCGCCACCCGCGGCGACGGTACGACCGGCGAGGACGTGACCAACAACGTCCGCACCATCAAGGACGTGCCCACCCGCCTGCATGGCGAGGCCCCGTCGGTGATCGAGGTGCGCGGCGAGGTCTACATGGAGCGCTCCGCCTTCCTGCGCATCAACGAGGAGCAGGAAGAGGCCGGCCAGGAGCGTTTCGCCAATCCGCGCAATGCCGCTGCCGGCTCGCTTCGCCAGCTTGACAGCCGGATCACCGCCAGGCGCCCCTTGCGCTTCTTCGCCTATGGCTGGGGCGAGGCGGACCCGCCGATCCGCAGCGGCCGCTATGCCGACTTCCTCCAGCGCCTGCGCGACTGGGGCTTCGTCGTGAACCCGCTGACCAGGCTCTGCCACACCGCGGATGAGCTGGTGGAGCATCAGGCCGAGATCGGTCGGCAGCGGGCGGAGCTGGGCTACGAGATCGACGGCGTGGTCGACAAGGTCGATGACATCGCGCTGCAGGAAAGGCTGGGCTTCGTCGGCCGCGCCCCGCGCTGGGCGATCGCGCACAAGTTCCCGGCCGAGCAGGCCCGCACGAAGGTGAACGACATCACCATCCAGGTCGGCCGCACCGGTGCCTTGACCCCGGTCGCCGAGCTGGAGCCGGTGATCGTCGGCGGTGTCACCGTCGCGCGGGCGACCCTGCACAACGAGGACTTCATCAGGTCCAAGGACATCCGGATCGGCGACACGGTCCTGATCCAGCGCGCTGGCGACGTGATCCCCCAGGTCGTGGAGGTGATCCAGGCCGAGCGGCCGCAAGGTACCAGCGAGTATGTTTTTCCCGACACCTGCCCCGTCTGCGGCAGTCATGCCGTGCGGCTGGAAGGCGAGGCGGTCCGGCGCTGCACGGGTGGCCTGATCTGCCGGGCGCAGGTCGCCGGCAGGCTGCAGCTCATGGTCGGCCGCGATGCCTTCGACATCGAGGGCCTGGGCAAGAAGCAGGTGCCGCAGCTGATCGAGGCGGGCCTGCTTCACGAGCCGGCCGACCTGTTCCTGCTTTCCCGCGACGAAGAGCGCCTGAACCGCCTGCGCACCCTGGAAGGCTGGGGCAAGCGCAAGGTCGAGAACCTGGTGGCCTCGATCGAGGCGCACCGCACGGTCCCGCTGGCCCGCTTCATCCTGGCGCTCGGCATCCGTTTCACGGGCGAGGTCAATGCCAGGCTACTTGCCCGCGCCTATGGCAGCTATGACCGGTGGCGCGAGGGGATGCTGAAGCTGGGGGCAGGCGACCCCGAGGAACTGGCGCGGCTCGACGATGTCGATCGGATCGGCAGCGCGCTGATCGATGCCTTGCGCGCCTTTTTCGGCGAGCCGCACAACGTCGAGGCAGTCGACCGTCTGGCGGCCCAGCTGACCATCCAGGACGCGGTTGCCCCGGACGTGGCGACGAACAGCCCGCTGGCAGCCAAGTCGATCGTCTTTACCGGCACGCTCGAAACCATGAGCCGCTCGGAGGCCAAAGCACGGGCCGAGCGCTTCGGCGCGAAGGTCGGCTCTTCCGTCTCGAAGAATACGGACTATCTGGTGGTAGGCTCGGACGCTGGTTCCAAGGCTGCCAAGGCGCAAGCGCTGGGCGTGCAGACCATGACCGAGCAGGAGTTCCTCGAACTGACGGACCGCCGATGACCCGTATCGTGACGCTCGTCCTGGGCTACAGCTTCCTGGTCCTGGGCGTGCTCGGCCTGGTTCTGCCGTTCCTGCAAGGCTTCCTGTTCATCTTCATCGGACTGATCCTGCTCAGCAAGCACGCTTCCTGGGCCAACCGCTCACTCGGCTATATCCGCGGGCGCTGGCCGGCCATGGGCCGGATGATCGAGCAGGCCGAGGGCATGGCCGAACGCTGGATCGACAAGTGCACGAACGGCGTCCGATGGCTGGTCGGGCGGGCTTGAGAAAGGGGCCGGCAGGTTCCGTCAGGCGCCGTAAAGCTCGATCGGGGCGTCGTAGCCCTTGAGCCGGTAGACATGGACGGGGCTGTCCTCGAACTCTGATGCCGCACGGTCGTGCACGGATCGGGTGACCAGGATCTGCCCGGCCTCCGCGACCGATTGGGTCCGCGACGCGGTGTTCACGACGGTCCCGATGGCCGTCAGGTCGCGGTGCGAGCGGCCAAACTCGCCAAAGCTGAGCTCGCCCGTATCGATCCCGATACCGACTCCGAAATCGCTGGCGCCCAGGCCGAACGTCCGGACGAGTTCGTCGCGCTTGTCACGACAGCGCCGCTGGATCTCGCGGGCAGCGAGCACAGCCTGCCTGACATGATCGGGCTGCCGGATCGGGAAGTTGAAGACTGCCATGATGGCGTCTCCCAGGGTCTTGTTCAGGAGCCCATCATGATCCCAGATCGCCTCCGCGCACTCGTCATAGAACGTGTCGAGCAGGCCTGAGACGGCGTCGGGCGACTGCGACCGGGAAAGGTTGGTGTAGCCTCTCAGGTCGATGAACATGACGGTCGCGTCGATCGTGATCTTGCGTGCCTTCATCAGTGTCTTGAACATCAGCTCGCAGGCGGTGCACGTGTTCGGGTTCATCCGGCTCGGGCGGATGCCGAACAGGCGGAATGGCACCGAGAGGACGCCGTACAATGGCACCGGCACGCGCAGCTGCTGCCAGCATCCTTGCAGCTCTTTGCCCTTGGCATCGTCTTGGGACCTGCGTGTCACTGGCCAGTATTCGGCCAGGAGAGAGACTATCGATTCAGCCTGTTCCCAAAGGACGATCGTATCAAGCAGGCTTTCGCTGGCAGGCTGGTTGTTGATGCCCCGAAGCGAACCTGGTGAGCCGCCGGCCGCCATGACTGCTTGCGACCGGGATGTTCGCTCTTGGACCGTGCATGCGTATACCTGCACCCGTTCAAGGAACGGGGCTGGCGAACCGGGCTGAGCGGAAGCCCCTTCAGCATTAGGATCATAAGCCTACATCGTGCTATCCTGAAGTCCAGTCTTACACTCGGGCGAAGGACAGGAGCATGCAGCCGCACGATCATCGTTTTTGCACGAACGAACCCGACGGACGCAGGACCCGGGCCGTCGTCAAGAATGCACGAACGAACCCGAGCCGGCTTTGTCGTCGCCGGTCCGGGCCCTCATGCATCTACACGAACGAACCCGAGGATCAGATCGGAGCGCAGGCCCGCTGCAGCCATGCCAGCGTTCGCTCGTCGACCAGCGGCCCGACCTCGGCCAGGACCCGGGCATGGTAGGCATCCAGCCAGGCTCGCTCGTCCGCGCTCAGCATGGCTGCGACGATCATGGTCCGGTCGATCGGCACCAGGGTCAGCGTACCGAAGCGCAGCAGCTTGCGCTCGCCGCCCGGCGGGGTCGGCGCCTCCTGGACCACGAGCAGGTTTTCGGTCCGGATGCCGTGACTGCCCGGCACGTACTGGCCGGGCTCGTTCGACAGGATCATGCCGGGCTGGAGCTTGACGAGGCTCTGTCCCTTGGCGATGCGGGCCGGCCCTTCGTGCACGCACAGATAGCTGCCGACCCCGTGCCCGGTGCCATGGTCGAAGTCGAACCCCTGACGCCAGAGCGGCGCCCTGGCCAGCGTGTCGAGCTGAGCACCGCTGGTACCTTCGGGAAACACGGCCTGGGAAAGGGCGATCATGCCCTGCAGGACGAGCGTGAACTGTACCCGCACATACGCCGGCACCTGGCCCAGCCCGATGGTGCGGGTGATGTCGGTGGTGCCGTCCAGGTACTGGCCACCGCTGTCGATCAGGTAGACGCTGCCCGTCTCCAGCCGCCGGTTGGTGTCGATGCTGGTGCGATAGTGCGGCTGGGCAGCGTTCGGCCCGTGCGCGCTGATCGAATCGAAGCTGAGGCCACGGAACAACGCGTCCTCGGCGCGCAGGCTGGCGAGCTTGGTGGCCGCCTCGATCTCATCGGTGCCGGCCGGTACCGCTTCCTCCGTCAGCCAGCAAAGAAAGTGCGACATCGCCGCCCCGTCCCGCCGCTGCGCCGCATAGGCGCCTGCTACCTCCACGTGGTTCTTCATGGCACGGGCCAGCGGGATCGGGTCCTCCCCGTCGATCACCGTGCCACCCGCCCTGGCGAACCGGTCGGCGAAACCGACCGCCGAATAGGCAGGATCGACGAGCAGCCGCAGCCGACGTCCGCCCAGTTCGTCGAGGGCCGGCTCGAACGCCTCGTAATCCTCGACCGTGACGCGGTTGCCGAGGTCGAGTCCGGCGAGCTTGGTACGATCGGTGAACAGCCGGACATGACCATCGGTCCCCAGCAGGGCGAAGCCGAGCGGGAGCGGGTTGAACGGCACGTCGGCGCCGCGCACGTTCAAGAGCCAGGCGATCGATTCCGGCGCTGTGATCAGCAACTGGTCTGCCCCGGCCTTGGCCAAGGCAACGCCCATGCGCTCGGTCTTCGCCGCCGCCTCTTCCCCGGCATATTCCTTCGGATGGGAGTGCACTGGTTCCGCCGGCCGGGCCGGGCGGTCGTGCCAGATCAGGTCGATCGGGTTGCGGTCCAGCGCGACCAGGGTCGCGCCTGCGGCTGTCAGCTTCTTCGCCATCGCCTCCCGCTCGGGCTTGCGAACCAGGCGGGGGTCATAGCCGATCCTGGCGCCCTGACGGACATGCTCGGCGAGCCAGGCGGATGGCGGTGTCAGCGTGCTGTTGGCCCGCTGGAACAGGGCAGGATCCAGTTCCCGTTCCAGCTGCACGGTATAGCGTCCATCACTCATCACAGCCGCCATGTCCGGCAGCACCAACACCACGCCGGCCGAGCCTGTGAAGCCTGTGAGCCACGCCACGCGCTCGGCATGCGGCGGCAGGTATTCGGAGCCGTGTTCGTCCGTGCGGGGCATCCAGAACCCGTCGACTTCCATCTTCGCGAGCTCCGCGCGCAGTGCTGCCAGCCGTTCGGCAATGTTCATCGACGGTTCCCATTTGAGACGACACGGCACCTGCATAGCGGCTGGAGGCCATGCCGGGCGAGGGGCCTCGTGCCGTACCGCCGCTCATTCCTGCCGGTGCCGAAGCTCGTAATGGCGGGAGCGGTCGTCGAAATGCTGGAGGACCGCCCGGGCGGCCGCCGGGACATAGGCTGCCTCGCCGTTGCCGTGCGTGAACCGGTCCAGCGCCGCCTGGTCCGCGAACCACATGATCGTCATGAACTCGACCTCTTCCCCGTCCGGTCGCCGCAGGAGGTCGATCCTCGTCAGGCCTTGCCCGGTCCGCGCCGCGATCGCGGGAAAGACCTCGCGCCGGAGCAGGTTTTCATAGGCATCCGCCTTCGCAGGCGAGGTCCAGCCATGCCAGGTACGGGCCAGCATCCGAAATCTCCCTTGCCTATGTCCCCAGACAAGGAATGTCACACGGAGCCAAGGCATGTCCTTGCTCTTTATGCCCGGTCTTCATCATTTTGGGCAACGATGTTGTGCAGAACCCCCGAGGAGAGGCAGACAATGCCGGAGATTGACATGATGGACCTGCGCATTCTGGCGCTGCTCCAGAAGGATGGGCGGATCAGCAATGTCGATCTGGCAGACCAGGTCGCCTTGTCCCCATCACCTTGCCTTCGAAGGGTGAAGCGGCTGGAGAACGAGGGCGTCGTGCTCGGCTACCGCGCCATCCTCGCCCGCGAAGCCGTCGGGCTCGGGCTCACCGTCTTTGCCGCCATCAAGGTCGCCCGCCATTCCCGCGAAGCCGCAGCCGCCTTGCAGGAGGCGCTGGCAGCCCTGCCGGAAGTAGTGAGCTGCCACATGGTCTCCGGCGAGGCCGACTTCCTCGCCGAGATCGTCGTGCCGGACCTGGTTGCCTACGAGCGCCTGCTGACGGATCGTCTCCTGACGCTGCCGATGATCAGCGACATCCGCTCGAACTTCTCCTTGCGGCGCGTGAAGTCCGAGGCGCCGCTGCCGATCCGGGCCGCTGCGTCCCTCGGCCCACAAACAAAACCGGCCGGGGAGGACCCCGGCCAGCTTCGTGATCAGCAATAACGAAAGCTCACTTCAAGGGAGCCATCACCATGACCATCTGGCGGCCTTCCAGGCGCGGCATCTGCTCGACCTTGCCGAGGTCGAGCACTTCGTCGCGGACCTTGGTGAGCACGTCCATGCCCAGATGCTGGTGTGCCATCTCGCGGCCGCGGAAGCGCATGGTCACCTTGACCTTGTCGCCCTCGGTCAGGAATTCCCGCACCTTGCGCATCTTGATGCTGTAGTCGTTGTCATCGATGCCGGGCCGGAGCTTGATCTCCTTGACCTCGATGACCTTCTGCTTCTTGCGCGCCTCGGCGGCCTTCTTCTGCGCCTCGTACTTGAACTTGCCGTAGTCGAGGATCTTGCAGACCGGAGGCCGCGCGGTGGGCGACACTTCTACCAGATCGAGACCGGCTTCTTCTGCACGGGCAAGTGCCTCGCGCAACGACACGACGCCGACCATCTCCCCGTCCTCGCCGACCAGGCGAACCTCACGGGCTTCGATGTGGTAGTTGATCGCGTACTCTTCCCGAGCGTTGCTCATCCGGTTCTTGCAGCTCCGTAGTTCATGACCCTATCCTCCGATCATCCCGCATTTGTTGTGCGCGCGATGTCCGGCGGCATCGACTCTCGCTGGCACAACGCCACCGCTTCGTCAAGCGGAAGGGTGGCTTGTGCCTGCGAGCCCAGGCGACGCAGACTGACGCTGCGCCCCTCCGCCTCCTTGGCACCGACCGCGATGATCCACGGCACCTTGCGCAATGAGTGCTGGCGGATCTTGTAGCCGATCTTCTCGGCTCCCTTGTCCACCTCGACATCGATCCCGGCCGCGCGGAACGCGGCCCCCACCTCGTCGGCATAGCCATCCGCCTCGTTCGTGATCGTCGCGACCACGACCTGCAGCGGGGCCAGCCACATCGGCAGCTTGCCGGCATGCTCCTCAATCAGGATGCCGAGGAAGCGCTCCATCGAGCCCAGGATGGCCCGATGCAGCATGACCGGCCGGTGCTTCTGCCCGTCCTTCCCAATATAGGAAGCGTCCAGTCGTTCCGGAAGGATGAAGTCCACCTGAAGCGTCCCGCACTGCCAGTCACGGCCGATGGCGTCACGCAGCACGAATTCTAGCTTCGGCCCATAGAAGGCGCCTTCGCCAGGGTTGGGCGTCGATTCCAGCCCGGCCGCATCGACCGCCTCCTGCAGCGCCTGCTCGGCCCGGTCCCAAACCTCGTCGGAGCCGGCCCGCAGCGGCGGCCGGTCGCTGAACTTCACCTTGACGTCGGTAAAGCCGAAATCAGCATAGATCGAGCTCAGCAGCTCCAGGAAGGTCTGCGTCTCCACGTTGATCTGGGATGGCTCGCAGAAGATGTGCGCATCGTCCTGCGTGAAGGCCCGCACCCGCATGATGCCGTGCAGCGCACCCGATGGCTCGTTGCGGTGGCAGGCGCCGAACTCGGCCATGCGCAGCGGCAGGTCGCGGTAGCTGTGCTGCTGCTGGCGGAAGATCTGCACGTGGCCCGGGCAGTTCATCGGCTTGAGCGCCAGGACCCGGTCCTCGTTCTCGACCGTGAACATGTTCTTGCCGAACTTGTCCCAATGGCCGGACGCCTCCCACAGCACCCGGTCGATCAGCTGCGGCGTCCGTACCTCACGATAGTTGGCCGCCTCCAGCCGCCGGCGCATGTAGTTCTCGACCGTGCGCCACAGCTTCCAGCCCAGCGGGTGCCAGAAGACCGAGCCCACTGCCTCTTCCTGGATATGGAAGAGATCCATCTCCCGGCTGAGCCGGCGATGGTCGCGCTTCTCCGCCTCCTCCAGCTGGTGCAGATGGGCATCCAGCGCCTCCTTCGTCGGAAAGGCGACGCCGTAGATCCGCTGCAGCTGCGGGTTCTTGGCATCGCCGCGCCAGTAGGCACCGGCGACCTTGGTCAGCTTGAACGCGCCGATCCGCCCCGTGGACGGCCCATGCGGGCCTCGGCACAGGTCGAACCAGTCACCCTGCCCATAAAGCGTCACCGGCTGGTCGGCGGGAATAGCGTCGAGCAGCTCCAGCTTGAACTTCTCGCCCAACGCCGTGAACCGCGCGCGCGCCTCCTCTCGGCTCACTTCCTCCCGCGTGAACTTGCGGTCAGCCTTGGCGATCTCGCCCATCCGCTTCTCGATCGCGGCCAGATCGTCCGTCGTAAACGGCTGCTCGCGATGAAAGTCGTAATAGAAGCCGTTCTCGATCGAAGGTCCGATCGTCACCTGCGTGCCGGGAAACAGGCTCTGCACCGCTTCCGCCATGACATGCGCCGTGTCGTGGCGCAGCAAGGCGGCCGCCTCTGGATCCTCGGCCGTGATGATCCGGATCTTCGCGTCGCGGTCGATCCGGCGGGACAGGTCGCGCAGTTCGCCATCGACCTCGATGGCCAGGGCCTTCTTGCCAAGGCTCTTGGCAATTCCCGTCGCCACCTCGAAGCCGGTCGGCGGCGTCTCGAAAGTGCGCGTCGCTCCGTCCGGCAGGGTCACCGCAACCCCGTGGTGCTCCGCATGCATCTTCGAATCCGCCATCATGCTCATGAGTTCGACCTTGTCTTCCGCTCCGGCAACTCGTTGCCATCCATCCCGGGCTGCGGCCAGCAGTCTGGGCGCAACGGGATGGAGACATGCTTATATGGCTGTCAAGCCGTCACCGCGCGAGGTAAGGCCGCCAGAACTTCATCGATTCCCAGGGCCGAGAGCGGCTCGCGCTGTAGCCAGGGCTCGTCGGGCCAGCCTGGCGCGCTCCTCGCTGGGGTGGAAGCGCCGGAGAAGAGGGTGAGGACGGGGCAGGGCGCTGCAGCCACCAGATGCATGGGTCCAGTGTCGTTGCCGACAGCGAAGGCGGCCCGGCGAGCCAGGGACGCGATCTGCCCAAAGCTGGTCCTGCCGCCGAGATCCAAGGCATCGGGACACTCCTCCTTGATGGCCTTCAGCGCGTCCGCCTCGGCTGCCGTACCGATCAGCACCGGCCGGATGCCGCAGGCGACCAGATAGACCGCCAGTTGGGCATAGTGGGTCGCCGGCCAGCGCTTGTCGGGCCGGTGCGGCGCGCATCCTGGTACGAGCAGGGCGAATGGTCCGGCCGGAGCCAGGCCCGTGACATCGCCCTGGAGGAAATCCACCCGCGGCGGCGGTACGTCGACGATGCCCATCTGGGCCAATTGCCCCTTCAGACGGGGCACCGTGTGGATAAGCTCCCGTTCCGGCTGCAGATCCGGATCCGAGCAACCCTTGGCAATCCCCGACCAGCGCGGCTTGGGCTTGGGCCACAAGGAAAAGTACAGCGAGGTCCGGCGCGAGGTCTGCAGGTCATAGACCACCGCAAAGCGCTTGGCGGCCAGGCGGCGGATCAGGCCGAACAACCGGATCGGCGTCCACAAGCTCGGCCGGTCGTCGACGATGATGTCGGCGAACCACCCGGTCGACTGGAGCAGCTTTGCGTAAGGCGCGGTCGTGAGCAGGGTCATTCGATCATCCGGATGGTGCCGGACGATCGCCTGCATGGCCCCTGTCGCAAGCACCACGTCACCGAGGGCGCCATGCTTGATGACCAGGATGTCCGCCATCAGCGCGTCTCTTCCAGAACCTCGCCGTAGACGTCGAGCGTCTGGCGGCACATCCGCTCTGCGGTGAAGTGGTCCACCACCCAGGCGCGTGCCCGCTGAGCCAGCCGATCGCGCACCTCCGGCGACATCGACAAGGCAAGATCGAGAGCTTCGGCAAGGCCAGCCGGATCGTCGGGCTGCACCAGCCAGCCGGTCGCCGCGACCATCAGAGTCTCGCCCAGACCGCCGACATCAGTGACGACGACAGGCCTGCCCATCGCCTGCGCTTCCACGGACACGCGCCCGAATGCCTCCGGCCCAATCGAAGGCACGGCCACCACATCTGATAGCGCCACGGCTGCCGGCATGTCGTGGCAAGGCCCGGTGAACCGGACACGGTTCTTCAGGCCAGATCCCTCGACCCGCTCGTGAAGTTCCCGGGAGTAGGAGCTTCCGGGCGTGTCAGGGCCAATGAAGGCGACGAGGAAGTCGTCGCGGCAAAGGCGCTGCACTGCGTCCAGGAGCAGGAGATGGCCCTTGATACGGGTGATGCGGCCGGGAAGGCTTACCACCTTCATGCCCGACTCGATCCCGAACTGCTGCCGCAGGGCCTCCACGCGCGCAGCCGACACCTTCTCCGGATCGAACTGCTCGGTGTCTACACCCCGGTAGACCGTCCGCAGCCGCTCAGGCGGGACCTGGTAGATCCGCCGCACATGCTCGGCCACATAGTCGGAGATCGCGATCACCCGTCGGCCAGCTGCCATCACCGAGTTGTAGCGGCGCTTGGGCCGGCTTTCATGGCCACCATAGACGGCGTGGAAGGTTGTAACGAAGGGAACCCGGGTCCGCTCGGCCGCCCAACGGGCACTCCAGGCCGGTGCACGGGAACGGGCGTGGACCAGCTGGACGTCATGGCTGCGGATCAGCGACGCCAGGCGGCCAACATTCCGCATGATGCCAAGCGGGTTCTTGGTCGACAGCGGCAGGGTCACATGGATGCCGCCGGCTTCCTCGAGCTCCTCGACCAAGCTGCCGCCCTCGCTCGCAACGACAGCGCGGTGCCCTTCGCGGACCAGAAACTTGGCAAGGTCTACGGTCCCGCGCTCGACACCACCTTTGTCCAGGGCAGGCACGACCTGCAGCAACGTCGCCATGGATCGTCCGGCTGTTAAATGAAGAAACAAAGGGAGGCGCTTCGACCGCCTCCGTCGGCGCTGCTACCCTGACAGCGCACCAGGACGAAGCGGAGCATGAACCAGACATGATGATTTCCGACGCACTGACGCGCGATGACGACACCCGTATCCGCTTCTGCCGCACCCCCGGTAGCGGCGTGGAGGTCATGTTCCTGTCAGGCTTCCGGTCCGACATGGAAGGCAGCAAGGCTGTCGCCATGGAAGCTCATGTCACCCGCCAGGGCCGGACCTATACCCGGTTCGACTATCGCGGCCATGGCAGTTCCGACGGCCGGTTCGAGGAACTCTGCCTGTCCGACTGGCTGGACGACACGTTGCTCGTGATCGACCAGCTCGTGACCGGCCGGGCCGTGCTGATTGGCTCCAGCATGGGTGGCTGGCTGATGCTCCTGGCCGCCCTGGCACGGCCGGAGAAAGTGGCGGGGCTGGTCGGCATTGCGGCTGCCCCGGACTTCACGGAAGACCTCATCCGGCCTTCCCTGACGCATGAGCAGAAGAGCGCCCTGGAGCAGAACGGTGCCTTCTTCGAGCCGTCTCCTTACGGCGACCCGTTGCCGATCACTGAGTGGCTGCTGGCCGATGGCGAGCGCCACCTCCTGATGCGGCAGCCCATCCCGTTCGCCGGTCCGGTCCACCTGCTCCAGGGGCAGGAGGACCCGGACGTGCCCTGGATGACCGCCATCAACCTGGCGGCCAATCTCACCAGCCCGAGCGTGACCGTCGAACTCGTCAAGGACGGCGACCATCGCCTGTCCCGCCCCGAGGACCTGCGCCGGATCGCGGCAGCCTGCGACAGGATCCTCGCTCAGGTTGAGGGGCGGCCGTTCCTTTGAGCGGTCTCGACCGGCAACAGCGCTGCCAGTCCCTCTCGAAAGGTCGGATATGCCAGCCGCACGTCGAGCTCTTCCTTGATCCTCGTGTTCCGGACCCGCCGGTTGTCAGCGTAAAAGGTGCGCGCCATCGGCGACAGTTCCGCTGTCGCGTAGTCCAGGGCCGGGGGCGGCTCCACGCCAAGAAGTGCCGCCGCAAAAGCGACGACGTTCTGCGGCGGGGACGGCTCGTCGTCGCAGACATTGTAGATCGCGCCGGGCCGGGGACGTGCGATCGACGCCTCCAGCGTCGTCGCAATGTCGTCGACGTGGATGCGCGAGAAGACCTGACCCGGCTTCACGATCCGCCGAGCATTGCCGTCCAGCACGTCGCGCAACTGGTTGCGGCCAGGCCCGTAGATGCCTGCCAGCCGGAACAGGTGCACGGGCAGTCCACTTGCGAGCCAGGTCTGTTCGGCCTCCGACCGCCGCCATGCGCGATCAACGGACGGGATGAGGACGGTATCCTCGTCCACCCACGCGCCTTGGCGGTCGCCATACACGGCAGTGGTGCCGAGCCACCCGAGCCATACCAGTCCTTCGACGGCGCGCAGATCGCCCAGATGGTGATCCGCCACCGGGTCGCCATCCGTGTCGGGGATGATGGAATGCAGGATGTGGGTAACCCCCTGGAGGGCGAGCCTGGCATCCGTGAGCGGTCGGCCGCGGCGAAACAAGTGCATGTTCCAGCCTTGTTCGGCCAGGGCTGCTGCCTTGCCGGGGTCACGCGTGGTGCCTGCGATGGACCAGCCTCGCGCGGCAAGACGATGGGCCAGGAACGTTGCCGTGTATCCCAGGCCGAAGCAGAACAGCCGCCCGCTCAAGCCATCTCCTCCGTCCACTCGCACAGCACCTCCGGATCGATCTCGATCGCCAGCCTAGCCTCGCGCGCCTTGTCCACCGTTGCCGCATCGCCGAGCCGCCGCAATGTCCAGATCGCGGTGCCACGCACTACGGGTGCCTGATCCGCGAGGCGGTCGAGCACGACATCGAGCAGGCTCGGGTCGCCGCTATTGCCGATGGCGATGAGTACGTTGCGGACGAACCGATCGCGGCCGATCCGCTTGATCGGCGAGCCCGAGAACAGCGTCCGGAAGGACGGTTCATCCAACTGCGCGAGGTCGCGGAGCTTGGGCGACTTCAGGTCGGCCCGTGCCTGCAGCCGTGCTTCGCGTGCGACCTGGGCGAACCGGTTCCAGGGACAGGCCGCCAAACAGTCGTCGCAGCCGTAGATGCGGTTGCCCATCCGGGCGCGAAGGTCGCGCCGGATCGGCCCGGCATGCTCGATGGTCAGGTAACTGATGCAGCGGCGCGCATCCAACTGATACGGACGAGGGAAGGCATCGGTAGGACAGGCATCAAGGCAGCGCCGGCACGTCCCGCAGTGATCGATATCCGGCTCGTCCGCCGGCAGATCCAGCGTGGTGAAGATCTCGCCCAGGAACAGCCAGGAACCGAACGAACGGCTCACCAGATTGGTATGCTTGCCCTGCCAACCCAACCCGGCCTGCTGGGCCAGCGGCTTCTCCAGGATCGGTGCCGTGTCGACGAATACCTTCACCTCGACGCCGTAGCGGTGCGCCATCCACTGGCCGATCCGTTTCAGGGCTCCCTTGAACACGTCGTGATAGTCGCGGTGGCGGGCATAGACGGAGATGGTGCCAGTGTCTGGCTCGGTCAGCGTAGCTCGCGGATCGCTATCCGGGCCATAGTTCAGGCCGCAGACCAGGATCGTTCGGGCTTCTGGCCAGATGGCTTTGGGGCTTCGTCGCCGGTCTGCCTTGTCGGCGAGCCAAGCCATGCTCCCGTGGCTCCCTGTGGCGATGGCCTCATCGAAGCGCGCTGCATGCACGCCGGGCAGTTCTGCCGCAGTGAACCGTACAATTGACAGACCCTCCGCAACCGCCCGGGCGGCGATCTCCGCACGCGCGGCCGAGCCGTTTAGAAGTCCAGGTCGTCGTAGTGCAGCGGCGGGCGCATGGCCGGCAGCCGGTCGGCGAGGATCGGCCGGAAGCTCGGCCGCGACTTCATCTTCCCGTACCATTCCTTGGCCAGTGGAAAATTGTGCCAGGGCACATCGCCCAGATAGTCCAGGACCGACAAATGTGCCGCCGCAGCCATGTCCGCCAGGGTGAGATCGTCGCCAGCCAGCCAGCGGCGCTCGGAAAACAGCTCGCTGAGGTAAGCGAGATGCGCCTTCAGGTTCGCCGAGCCGGCCCGCATATTGTCGGAGTTGGGCGTACCGACTCGTTTCAATCGCTTGATCAGCTTCTCCCGCCAGAGAAGATCGGTAACCTCGTGGGCGAACTTGTCGTCGAACCAGGCAACCAGCCGGCGCGTTTCATTGCGCCGCTCCAGCGTGTTGCCGAGGAAGTTCTGCTCCGGCCTCGATTCTTCCAGGAAGTCCGCGATCGTCCGGCTGTCGCACACGACCAGGTCGTCATCCTGAAGGACCGGCACTTCCAGAGCCGGGTTGAGCTCCGCCAGCATGTCGACTTGCTTCCAGGGCTCGATCTCGACTTGCTCAAACCGGAGATTTTTTTCGCGGAGCAGGATCCTGATCTTGCGAGAATAGGGACAAAGCGGGAAATGATGCAGTCGAAGCATTCGCCAAGCCGAGTGGTGCGAGGCGCCAGGGATCAAGCCTCACCGACAGCTATGGACTAACGCCTAGCATCCTCCACCATCAAGCCGCTTCACGCTGATCAGCCAGCTTTGCCGGCATCGGCCCGCCGGTAGCCCAGTCGAGCAACTCGACCGTATGGACGATCGGGATCCTGGTGCCGCTGCCGATCTGCGTCATGCAGCCGATGTTGCCGGTGGCCACCATGGCCGGTGCCAGCCGCTCGAGGTTGCTGACCTTGCGCTCCTTCAGCCGGTCGGCGAGTTCCGGCTGCAGCAGGTTGTAGGTCCCGGCCGAGCCACAGCAGATATGGCTCTCCGCCGGTTCGACGACCTCGTAGCCGGCCGCCCGAAGCAGCTTCTGCGGCAGCGACTTGATCTTCTGGCCATGCTGCATCGAGCAAGCCGAATGATAGGCGACGCGCTGGCCGGTCACGATCTCCGGCTCTGGCAGGCCAAGCCGGTCGACCAGTTCGGTTACGTCGAGCGCCATGGCCGCGATCTTTTGTGCCCGCTCCACCATCTCCGGCTCGTGCTGGAACAGATGGCCGTAGTCCTTGACGGTGGTGCCGCAGCCGGACGCGTTGATCACGACTGCATCGAGGCCCTGGCCCTCCACTTCCCTGATCCAGGCGCCGATGGTCCGTCTCGCCGCTGCCTTGCCCTCGTCGTCCTTGCCCATGTGCAGGGTCAAGGCGCCGCAACAGACCGCATCCTTCGCGAGCACTACCTCGCAGCCCAGCCTGGTCAGGAGCCGAATCGTCGCTTCGTTGATCGACGGATCGAGGACCCGCTGCGCACAGCCCTGCAGCAAGGCCACCCGCATCCGCTTCTGACCGCGCGCCGGCACGACGCCAGGTCGGTCCATGGCAGAGGGACCATGCAGGTTGCGCGGCGCCATCTTCAGCATTGTCTGCAGGCGCTTGGGCATCATCCTGCCGAACGGCCGGCCGAGCGTGGCGCCCAGAAGCGCCAGCCGGAACAGGTCGGGTCGCGGCAGCACCTTGGCCAGCATCCAGCGCTGCCAGCGGTCGGCCGGCGGACGCTCATAGGTCTTCTCGATATGCGACCGGGCATGGTCGACGAGATGCATGTAGTCGACGCCGGACGGGCAGGTCGTCGTGCAGGACAGGCAGGAGAGGCACCGGTCGATATGGCGGGTGACCCGCTCGTCGGCCTTGCGGTCGTTCTCCAGCATGTCCTTGATCAGGTAGATCCGGCCACGCGGCGAATCGAGCTCGTCGCCGAGAAGGACATAGGTCGGGCAGGTGGCCGTGCAGAACCCGCAATGGACGCAGGTACGGAGGATCTTCTCCGCTTCCTGGGTCTTCGGGTCGGCCAACTGCGCCAGGCTGAAGTTGGTTTGCACGTGCTGAAGCTTTCCTCAGGCGACCGGCGCCATGCGGCCCGGCTCCAGGATGTTCTCGGGGTCGAAGGCCTGCTTTACCCGTTTGGCCAGGGCTGCCAGGGCGGGAGGCTGCGGCTGGAAGACGGCAATGTCGCGGCGGGCTTCATCTGGTGCCCGTACCAACGTGGCGTGCCCACCATCCGCGACGAGCGCACGAACCCGGTCCGTCCAGGTTTCGTCCATGGTTGCCCAGACCTGTCCTCCGACCTGGTCCAGGAACAGGTCGGCGCCAAGTTCCATCAGGCGGCGCGCGACCGGAAGCCCCGCGGTGGGTGCCACCGAAAGCCGCCATAGTACCCGGCGGGGCGGAAGCACGGCGAGGTCACGGATGGCCCGCCACAAAGCCAGGCTCTCCTCCCCGACCACTACATGCGGCACGTCTGCGGCAATCTCGCGGATGAGCGACGTCATCCGGTCGTGCACCGAAGGTCCCACACCCTCGATCCGCATCAGGGCGGCGGCACTGCCCGCACCCTGGAGCGCAGGTACACCACAGCCGGCCAAAGCCGCTGGTGGCAGCAATGCCGCGCCGGAGACTTCATAGGCCGTGCCGGCCGCCCGCCGAAGCCTCGCGGCCAGATCGTCCAGGTCGTCGCTCAGCAGGGCGAGGGTCGTCGTCCGTTCTGGCGCTGGCAGCACCTTGAACGTCACGTGACCCATGACGGCAAGAGTGCCGAACGAGCCGGCCAGCAGCTTGCAGAGGTCATAGCCGGTCACGTTCTTCACGACGCGGCCGCCGGC